>NZ_JAAGPH010000178.1:0-13277 GCF_017104705.1 Burkholderia sp. Se-20373
TTGCACGGGCTCGGCGCAGCACGGCACGACGGGTACGAGGAAATCGCGCAGCGCGACACCCTGGCCGACGAAGGCGCGGCGAAGCGCCGGCCGATCGGCTTCTGAACGAGCGGCGCGCGCGCAGCGGTGGCCCTGGCGGCCCTGGCGGCGTGCGCGTCGTGCCGTGCGCGCCGCGTCATGCACGGCGTCGTCGCGAGACGCTGCACGACCTTCGGCAAGCGGATGAACCGGGACGTACAATTCCCTTCTCTCCCCTCGACGCGCTAGCGGCGCGAAACGTCATGGAGCAGATGGATTGTGTCGTGATCGGCGCGGGCGTCGTCGGTCTGGCGATTGCGCGCGAACTGGCCGCGCGCGGGCGTGAAACGCTCGTGCTCGAGGGCGCCGATGCGATCGGCACGGCTACGAGTTCGCGCAACAGCGAAGTGATCCACGCGGGGCTCTACTATCCGCGCGGGTCGCTGAAGGCGACGTCGTGCGTGCACGGGCGTGACCTGCTGTACGAATTCTGCGAGACCCATCACGTGCCGCACCGGCGCGCCGGCAAGCTGCTCGTCGCCACGAGCGCCGCGCAGGTGAAGCAGTTGAGGGCGATCGCCGCACGCGCGACCGAAAACGGCGTGCTCGACCTGATGCCGCTCACGCGCGCCGAGGCGCAGACGATCGAGCCCGCGCTCGAATGCGTCGAGGCGTTGTTCTCGCCGTCCACCGGCATCGTCGACAGCCACCAGCTGATGCTCGCGCTGCTCGGCGACGCGGAGCGCGACGGCGCCGTGTGCGCGCTGAAATCCCCGGTCGAATCGATCGACGTGCTGCGCGGCGGGCGCTTCGTCGTGCGCACGGGCGGCGACGCGCCGACCGAGATCGAGGCCGCCTGCGTGATCAACAGCGCGGGCCTCGGCGCCCAGGCGCTGGCGCGCCGCACGCACGGCCTCGACCCGCGCTGGGTGCCGCCGCTCTATCTCGCGCGCGGCAACTACTTCAGCCTGTCGGGCCGCGCGCCGTTTTCCCACCTGATCTACCCGATGCCCGACCGCGCGGGGCTCGGCGTGCACCTGACGCTCGACCTCGGCGGGCAGGCGCGCTTCGGCCCGGACGTCGAATGGATCGATGCGCTGCGCTACGAAGTCGATCCGGCGCGCGCGACCGCGTTCTACGCGTCGATCCGCGCGTTCTGGCCGGGCTTGCCCGACGGCGCGCTGCAGCCGGCGTACGCGGGCATCCGGCCGAAGGTCGCGGGGCCGGGCGAGCCGCCGGCGGACTTCATCGTGCAGGGCGCCGCGCAGCACGGCGTGCGCGGGCTCGTGAACCTGTTCGGCATCGAGTCGCCGGGGCTCACCGCGTCGCTCGCGCTCGCGCAGCGGGTGGGCGACATGACGGCTTACCGCTGACGCGGCGCACTCGCCCGGTGTGTCGAATTTCTTATCTATGACATTTCGACGCGCACAACTATTTGCTTGAGCGTTATTCTGTCGAACGGCTGTCGCCAGAACAGCTTTCAAACCGATAACGTTGGAGCGAGTCCCCCATGAAAACATCCCGTCGGAGTTTCCTGATTACGAGCATTGGTGCCGTGTCCGCGCTGGCGCTGTCGCGTGAAGCGCTGGCCGATGCGCCGATGCTCGCGGAAAGCGACCCGACCGCGACGGCACTCGGCTACAAGGCCGATGCGACGAAGGTCGACAAGACGAAGTACCCGAAATACGCGGCAGGCCAGGATTGCGCGGCCTGCATGCTGTACCAGGGCAAGAAGGGCTCGGCCTCGGGCCCGTGCGGCGCCTTCCCCGGCAAGCAGGTGTCGGCGAAGGGCTGGTGCAGCGCCTTCTCGAAGATGGGTTGAGGCCCGCGCGGCATCGTGCGATGCCGCATTGTGGCGAAAACCGCACAACGCCCGCCGTCGAAAGATGGCGGGCGTTTTTTATTGCTTGAAAACGGTTCCGTCGCTTTCTACACTCGCTGCACACCGGCGCGCCGCGGGCACTCCGCGCGCCGCGCAGCCCGACACGGCGAACCGACGAGGACGAGGCACGCATGGCGACGATTGCGAATTCAACGAAAACGAGCCGGCCCGAGCGTGCGCTGAACCGCCGTGCGGTCGCGGCCGCCGTGATCGGCAATGCGCTCGAGTGGTACGACTTCACGGTGTTCGGCTTCATGACGGTCGTGATCGCCGAGCTGTTCTTCCCGACCTCCAGCGAATACTCGTCGCTGCTGCTGACCACCGCGACGTTCGGCGTCGCGTTCTTCATGCGTCCGATCGGCGGCATCGTGTTCGGGCTGTACGCGGATCGCGCGGGCCGCAAGGCCGCGCTGTCGCTCGTGATCCTCCTGATGACGGCCGGCATCTTCCTGCTCGCGGTCGCGCCGCCGTATGCGGCGATCGGCATCGGCGGCCCGCTCCTGATCGTGCTCGGCCGTCTGCTGCAGGGCTTCTCCGCGGGCGGCGAATTCGGCAGCGCGACGGCGCTGCTGATCGAGGCCGCGCCGTTCTCGAAACGCGGCTTCTACGGCAGCTGGCAGATGGCGAGCCAGGCGGCCGCGCTGCTGATCGGCGCGCTCGTCGGCGCGGCCGTCACGCGCGGGCTGTCGCACGAGGCGCTGCGCAGCTGGGGCTGGCGCGTGCCGTTCATCCTCGGGCTCGTGATCGGCCCGATCGGTTTCTACATCCGCCGCCATCTCGCCGATTCCGAGGCGTTCCTGCATGCGCAGCAAAGCGCGCGCCGCGTGACGCTCGGCGAAGTGTTCACGCGCTACCCGCGCGAGGTGCTGTGCGGGCTCGGCTCGGTGATCGCGCTGACGGTGACGATCTACGTGCTGATCAGCTATCTGCCGACCTTCGCGGTGAAGCAGCTGAAGCTGCCGTACGCGGAATCGTTCTATGCGGTGATCGTCGGCAACCTGCTGCTGATGGTGCTGTCGCCGATCGCGGGCGCGTGGTCGGATCGCATCGGCCGAAAAGGGCTGTCGCTGTGGTCGCTCGCGCTCACGCTCGTGCTGATGTATCCGCTGTTCGCGTGGCTCGACGCGGCGCCGAGCATCGCGCGGCTGATCGCGGTGCAGGCCGTGCTGTCGGTCACGCTCGCGGGCTACTACGGGCCGTTCGGCGCGATGATCGCCGAGCTGTTCCCGGCCAACGTGCGCTCGACCGGGCTGTCGATCGCGTACAACGTCGCGGTGATGCTGTTCGGCGGCTTCGGGCAGTTCATCGTCACGTGGCTGATCAAGGTCACGGGCACGCCGCTCGCGCCGACCTACTACGTGATGGCCGGGATCGCGCTGTCGATCGTCGCGGTCGCGTTCGTGCCCGCGCGCAGCGCCGACCTCGATGCGCCGGCGTGACGACGCGGCGACGCGCCGACGCGACAACATGACGATTCGACGACGATCACCGGATCGTTTCGCAAAACGCAATGATGTGCTGCAGATCACGGGAAAGCGGCGCGCCGGCCCTTCGTGGTCGCGCCCGAATTGTTTAGTCGTCGAACGAAACTTGCGCGAAATGAACGAAATGGGCGCTCGCGCGCGTTGTGGCATTTTTTACTCCCACTAAACATCGGCAAAAACCCGGCGGGACATCTAGAAGAGTTTTTTCTCCAGCTTGTTGCCACATCGTTAGCTCAAGTAATATCCGCGTACGCCGGCCCCTGGCGGGCCGGTTCCGATCTGGAGACCTGGAGGAAACATGGAATACAACCGTCTGTTGCACACCCTGCGTGTTACCGCCATTGCAGGCGTGGCAGCGGCATCGCTCGGCGTCGCGGGCTCTGCATTCGCACAGATCCCGAACAAAACGCTCGTCTACTGCTCAGAAGGCAGCCCGGCGGGTTTCGATTCCGCGCAATTTACGACCGGCGTCGATTTCACCGCAGCCACGTTCACCGTCTACAACCGCCTCGTCGAATTCGAGCGCGGCGGCACGAAGGTCGAGCCGGGCCTCGCCGAGAAGTGGGACGTGTCGCCGGACGGCAAGGTGTACACGTTCCACCTGCGCCACGGCGTGAAGTTCCACACGACCGACTTCTTCAAGCCGACGCGTGAATTCAACGCGGACGACGTGCTGTTCTCGTTCCAGCGCATGCTCGACCCGAACAATGCGTTCCGCAAGGCGTACCCGGTGTCGTTCCCGTACTTCACCGACATGGGCCTCGACAAGCTGATCACGAAGGTCGAGAAGGTCGATCCGTACACCGTGAAGTTCACGCTCGCCGAACCGAATGCGCCGTTCATCCAGAACATGGCGATGGAATTCGCGTCGATCCTGTCGGCCGAATACGGCGACCAGCTGATGAAGGCCGGCAAGGCCGCCGACATCAACCAGAAGCCGGTCGGCACGGGCCCGTTCATCTTCCGCAGCTACACGAAGGACGCGACGATCCGTTTCGACGGGAATCCTGATTACTGGAAGAAGGGCGAAGTGAAGATCTCGAAGCTGATCTTCTCGATCACGCCGGATCCGGGCGTGCGCGTGCAGAAGATCAAGCGCAACGAATGCCAGGTGATGAGCTATCCGCGTCCGGCCGACATCGCGACGCTGAAGGCCGATTCGAACGTCGACATGCCGTCGCAGGCCGGCTTCAACCTCGGCTATCTCGCATACAACGTCGAGCACAAGCCGGTCGACAAGCTCGAGGTGCGTCAGGCGCTCGACATGGCGATCAACAAGAAGGCGATCCTCGAGTCGGTCTACCAGGGCGCAGGCCAGGCGGCTAGCGCGCCGATGCCGCCGACCCAATGGTCGTACGACAAGAACCTGAAGATGGCGCCGAACGACACCGCGAAGGCGAAGGCGCTGCTCGCGAAGGCCGGCTTCCCGAACGGTTTCGAGATCACGCTGTGGGCGATGCCGGTGCAGCGCGCGTACAACCCGAACGCCCGCCTGATGGCCGAGATGATCCAGGCCGACTGGGCGAAGATCGGCGTGAAGGCGAAGATCGTCACGTACGAGTGGGGCGAGTACATCAAGCGCGCGCACTCGGGTGAGCAGGACACGATGCTGATCGGCTGGACGGGCGACAACGGCGATCCGGACAACTGGCTCGGCACGCTGCTCGGCTGCGAAGCGATCAAGGGCAACAACTTCTCGCACTGGTGCTACAAGCCGTTCGACGAGCTGGTCCAGAAGGGCCGCACGACGACGGGCCAGGACGCGCGGACCAAGCTCTACATGCAGGCTCAGCAGATCTTCGCGCAACAGCTGCCGTTCTCGCCGATCGCGAACTCGACGGTCTACCAGCCGGTGCGCAAGACCGTGGTCGACATGCGTATCGAGCCGCTCGGCTATGCCCGCTTCGACGGTGTCAGCGTGAAGTAACGCGCCCGGCGTAAGCTGTCTACGAAGACCGAGACCGGCTAATTCATCCGGCGGCGGGAGGCCAAAAGCTTCCCGTCGCCGGTCGCACATTTCCCACAAGAAAATACGAGACGCATCATGTTCACATTCGTGTTGCGCCGCGTGGGCATGGTGATCCCGACTTTCATCGGCATCACCATCCTGGCGTTTGCGCTGATTCACCTGATACCGGGCGACCCCATCGAAGTGATGATGGGCGAGCGCGGCGTCGATCCCGCGATGCATGCGGAGGCGATGAAACGCCTCGGGCTCGACCAGCCGCTGCCCATGCAGTACATCCACTACATCGGCCGGGCGCTGCATGGCGACCTCGGCACGTCGATCATCACCAACACGAGCGTCGCGGGCGAGTTCTTCGCGCGTTTCCCGGCGACCGTCGAGCTGTCGCTGTGCGCACTCGTGTTCGCGCTCGCGGTCGGGCTGCCGGCCGGCGTGATCGCCGCGTTGCGGCGCGGCTCGGTCGTCGACCATGGCGTGATGGGCACCGCGCTCACCGGCTATTCGATGCCGATCTTCTGGTGGGGGCTGATCCTCATCATGGTGTTTTCGTCGTACCTCGGCTGGACGCCCGTGTCGGGGCGCATCGCCGTCGAATACGACTTCCCGCACCCGACGGGCTTCATGCTGATCGACGCGCTGCTCGCGCCGGATGAGGGCTCGTTCAAGTCGGCGGTCAGCCACCTGATCCTGCCCGCGATCGTGCTCGGCACGATCCCGCTCGCGGTGATCGCGCGGATGACGCGCTCGTCGATGCTCGAAGTGCTGCGCGAGGATTACATTCGCACCGCCCGCGCGAAGGGGCTGTCGCCCGCGCGCGTGGTCGTCGTGCATGCGCTGCGCAATGCGCTGATCCCGGTCGTCACCGTGATCGGCCTGCAGATCGGCACGCTGCTCGCGGGCGCCGTGCTGACCGAGACGCTCTTTTCGTGGCCCGGTGTCGGCAAGTGGCTGATCGATGCGATCGGCCGCCGCGACTATCCGGTCGTCCAGGGCGGCATCCTGCTGATCGCGACGCTCGTGATCGTCGTGAACCTGGTCGTCGACCTGCTGTACGGCGTGCTGAATCCGCGCATCCGCCACACGAGGTAATCCCATGAGCAATCTGCAAAATACCCTGCCGACCGAATCCGCGCCGGCCGGCGGCCGTGCGCTCGCGCTGCGCGAGTTCTGGGCCAACTTCTCGCGCAACCGGGGCGCCGTCGGCGCCGGCATCGTCGTGATCGTGCTGATCCTGGTCGCGCTGCTCGCGCCGCTGCTCGCGCCGCACAGCCCGGTCGAGCAATACCGCGACTTTGTGAAGATCCCGCCCGCGTGGCTCGACGGCGGCAACTGGAAATTCATCCTCGGCACCGACGAAGCGGGCCGCGACATTCTTTCGCGCCTGATGTACGGCGCGCGGATGTCGTTCTGGATCGGCTTCGTGTCGGTCGTGCTCGCGCTGATCCCCGGTATCGTGCTCGGGCTCGTCGCCGCGTTCTTCCAGAAGTGGGCGGACACGCCCGTGATGCGCATCATGGACGTGCTGCTCGCGCTGCCGTCGCTGCTGCTCGCGGTCGCGGTCGTCGCGATCATCGGCCCGGGCCTCACCAACACGATGTTCGCGATCGCAATCGTCGCGCTGCCGGCCTATGTGCGCCTCACGCGCGCATCGGCGCTCGGCGAGCTGCAGAAGGAGTACGTGACGGCGTCGCGCGTGGCCGGTGCCGGCACGCTGCGCCTGATGTTCTCGCAGGTGCTGCCGAACTGTACGGCGCCGCTGATCGTGCAGGCGACGCTCGGCTTCTCGTCGGCGATCCTCGACGCGGCCGCGCTCGGCTTCCTCGGCCTCGGCGTGCAACCGCCGACCGCCGAGTGGGGCGCGATGCTGGCCTCCGCGCGCGACTACATCGACAACGCGTGGTGGATCGTGACGATGCCGGGCCTGTCGATCCTGATTTCGGTGCTCGCGATCAACCTGCTCGGCGACGGGCTGCGCGACGCGCTCGATCCCAAACTGAAACGGATGGCCTGAGATGAAACAACCCCCACACTCTCTTCGTTCGTTGCCCCCCGAGGGGGCGGTCATCCTCCTTGGGGCGGCCCGGCGGAGGACGACATGACCCAGAATCTTCTGACCATCCGCAATCTCGCGGTGAACTTCAACGGCCTGCCCGCCGTCGACCGGATCAACCTGTCGATCGCGCCGGGCGAGGTGGTGGGCGTCGTCGGCGAATCGGGCTCGGGCAAGAGCGTGACGATGATGGCGCTGATGGGCCTGATCGACGCGCCGGGCAAGGTGACGGCGGACGAAGTCACGTTCAACGGCGTCGACCTGCTGAAGGCGTCGCCGAAGGCGCGCCGCAAGATCGTCGGCAAGGACATCGCGATGGTGTTCCAGGACGCGCTGACGAGCCTGAACCCGAGCTATACGGTCGGCTACCAGATCAAGGAAGTGCTGAAGCTGCACGAGGGCTTGCGCGGCGACGCGCTGCACCGGCGCGCGCTCGAACTGCTCGACCAGGTGGGCATTCCCGATGCGAAGAACCGCATCGCGTCGTTCCCGCACCAGATGTCGGGCGGGATGAACCAGCGCGTGATGATCGCGATGGCGGTGGCGTGCAACCCGAAGCTGCTGATCGCCGACGAGCCGACCACCGCGCTCGACGTGACGATCCAGGCGCAGATCATGGACCTGCTCGTGAAGCTGCAGAAGGAGCGCGGGATGGCGCTCGTGCTGATCTCGCACGACCTGGCCGTGGTGTCGGAAGTCGCGCAGCGCGTGGCGGTGATGTACGCGGGCGAGGTGATCGAGACCAACCGCGTGCCCGACATCTTCCGTGCGCCACATCATCCGTACACCGAAGCGCTGCTCGCGGCGATTCCCGAGCACAATCAGGGGGCGCGTCGCCTTGCCGCATTGCCCGGCATGGTGCCGGGCCGCGATGATCGCCCGTCCGGGTGCCTGTTCGCGCCGCGCTGCAAGTACGTCGTCGACGACTGCCGCAAGGCGCGGCCGGCGCTCGACACGCTGGTGCCGGCCAACGATGCGATGCGCGCGCGCTGCATCAAGCCGCTCAACGTTTCCAACCTCGACCTGACGGGAGGTGCACGATGAATGCAGTCAATCAAACGCCTCGCGTGTCGCACGACGAGGAAGCCGTGCTGGTGGCCGACGGCCTCGCGAAGCACTATTCGGTGAAGCGCGGGATGTTCGGGCAGGGCACGGTGAAGGCGTTGAACGGCGTGTCGTTCTCGCTGAAGCGCGGCAAGACGCTCGCCGTCGTCGGCGAATCGGGCTGCGGGAAGTCGACGCTCGCCCGCCAGCTGACGATGATCGAGACGCCCACCTCGGGCAGCCTGACGATCGACGGCAAGAACGTCGCCGGCGCCAGCCGCGAGACGGTGGCCGACCTGCGCCGCCGTGTGCAGATGGTGTTCCAGAACCCGTTCGCGTCGCTGAATCCGCGCAAGACCGTCGAGCAGACGCTGTCCGAGCCGCTCGAGATCAACGCGAACCTGACCGCCGCCGAACGTGCGCAGCGCATCGCGCAGATCATGCGTACGGTCGGCCTGCGGCCCGAGCACGCGAAGCGTTATCCGCACATGTTCTCGGGCGGCCAGCGCCAGCGTGTCGCGATTGCGCGCGCGATGATCCTCGATCCGCGCATCGTCGTGGCCGACGAGCCGGTGTCCGCGCTCGACGTGTCGATCCAGGCGCAGATCCTGAACCTGTTCATGGATCTGCAGGAGCAGTTCAAGACGAGCTACGTGTTCATCTCGCACAATCTGTCGGTGGTCGAGCACGTCGCGGACGACGTGATGGTGATGTACTTCGGCAGTGTCGCGGAGCTGGGCGACAAGGCGACGATCTACGCACGGCCGCGCCATCCGTACACGCGCGCGCTGATGTCGGCGACGCCGGCGATCTTCGAGGAAGACCGCCGCGTGCAGATCAAGCTGCAGGGCGAACTGCCGTCGCCGCTCAATCCGCCGTCGGGCTGCGCGTTCCATCAGCGCTGCCCGTATGCGGTCGAGCGCTGCCGGGTGGAGGAGCCGCAGCTGCGCGAGGTCGACGGCCGGCGCGTGGCCTGCCATCGGGCCGAGGAGGTCGGGGAGGAGAATGCCTGAAGCGTTGGCGGCGCGCGCGTCCGGCGTGCGCCGTGCGGGGGCAAGCAGCGCGCGCGTGATGCGCGCGTACCGCTACGCGCGGCGCTGGAGCGTGCGTACCGTCACGGGCGCGGCGCTGGCCGGCGCGTGCGTGGCGGCCAGCCTCGTGGTTCCCGTCGAATCCGCGCGCGCCGAAGGGCGCGCGCCGGCCACTTCACCGATCCATCCGTCGCAAGTCCCGCCGCCCGGCATGAGCCTGCCGGGCTTCCACGCGCCCGCCGTGTCGAACGGCACGGTTTCGAGCGGCTCCGTGCGCGTCCAGCCCGCACGCATGCCGTTCTACGTCGCGACCAAGGGCAAGGTCACGCTCTACGTGCTCGGCACGCTGCACACCGGCGACCCGTCCGACTACCCGAGCGCGCAGCCGTTCCGGCCGCGCATCCTCGCGGCGCTCGCCGCGTCGCCCACACTGGCGCTCGAACTGTCGCCCGACGATCTGCTCGAATCGCAGGACGACGTGTCGAAGTACGGCGTCTGCCGCTACCCGTGCCTGCAGCGGCTGCTGCCCGAGCCGCTGTGGCAGCGGCTCGCGGCACGCCTGCACGGCAACCCGGCGGCGCTCGTCGAGATCCGCAAGATGCGGCCGTGGCTCGCGGCGCTCGTCGTCGAGACCTACGATTCACTGTCGGCCGGCCTGCAGACGGAATACGGCACCGAGGCGCAGCTGCAGAACGTGTTCCTGAAGAAGAAGGGCGGCCGCGTGATCGGGCTCGAGACGCTCGCCGAACAGATGCGCGCGTTCACCGGGCTGACGCTCGCCGAGCAGCGCGAGATGCTCGCGCAGGACATGGTGCAGACGCCCGCGCAGAACGCCGACGACATCAAGGCGCTGCATCGACTGTGGCGAATTGGCGACGCCGATGCGATCTCGGCATGGGCGGTCGCGAAGAGCGAACGGCTCGCGCGTTCGAAGGCGTTGTCGGACGCGATCGACAACAAGATCGTGTACGAGCGCAACCGGCGCTTCGTTGCACGGATGACGGCAATCGCCGCACCGAACCGGCCGCTGTTCGTCGCGATCGGCGCGCTGCACCTGGGCGGCCCGCGCGGCGTGCTCGAATTGTTGCGTCAACAAGGTTACAGCGTCGACGCGAACTGATCGCCGTCAACGTGCCCGAACCGATCCTCCCCTGTTTGATCGACGCCGTGCGAGCGGCTCAAACGCCTGGTTGGGCACGCGATTCGATAAGGAAAACCCTCGAATCATCAGAAAATAGCGTTTCAAACGATTGACATCCCGATCTGCCAATATCTATTCTTCGATCCACAAGTTGAAAAAATGAAAAGAATAGAAAAAGTTCTACGGGGTAGCAGAAAATAAAGCGCGGGGTTAGCGCGTTGCCGGCACGTGGTGCACGTGCCGGCCGCGGAAGTGTCTGCATGTACGGCGGGGCCAATCATCGTCGGACAACAACAAGGCATGCAGGCCGACTTGCGGGATAAGCAACGTTCCGTCGTCCCACCGGGGAAAGGCAGTGATCGGGCGGCGGCGGACGTTTTTTAATCCGGAATATTTTTCCGGTCACCGTCGCAAGACGGTTTCGGGGGGCGAATCGACAGACGGCGAAGCCGCACCGATTGCGCCAACGGAAAAGCGCCACGAGGGCGCTTTTTTCTTTGGTGCGACGGATCGTGCGTGCGCCGGCGCGATCGGCGCATCAGGCGCGTTCGTCGGCCTGCAGCATGCCGGGCGCGACCACGTCGACGCCCACCGCCTCGAGCGCGGCGCGAATCCGTTTCGCGAAGACCAGCGCGTGCGGCCCGTCGCCGTGCAGGCAGACGGTCTGCGCATTGAGCATCACCCATTCGCCGCCGATCGCCCGCACCTGCCGGCTGCGCACCATGTCCAGCGTGCGCGCGATCATCGTGTCCTCGTCGTCGATCAGCGCGCCGGGCTGGTTGCGCGGCACGAGCGAGCCATCGGCGCGGTAGCCGCGATCGGCGAACACTTCCTCCACCGCGGCGAGCCCCGCGTGCCGCGCGGCCGCGACGAACACGCTGTTCGCGAGCCCGAACACCGCGAGCGACGGGTCGAAATCGCGGATCGCGGACACCACCGCATCGGCGATCAGCGGGTCGCGCGCGGCCTGGTTGTACAGCGCGCCGTGCGGTTTCACGTGCGCGATGCGCCCGCCCTCGGCCTGCGCGATCGCCGACAGCGCGCCGAGCTGGTACAGCACGCCCGCGTAGATGTCGCTGGCCGGCAGCTGCATTTCCTTGCGGCCGAAATTCTCCGGATCGTGAAAGCTCGGGTGCGCGCCGATCGCCACGCCTTTCTGCACGGCCCAGCGTACGCAGTCGCGCATCGCGTTCGCACCGCCCGCATGCCACCCGCATGCGATGTTCGCGGACGTCACGAGGTCGAGCAGCGCCTCGTCCGAACCGCATCCTTCGCCGAGATCGGCATTCAGATCGATTTGCATGATGTTCCTCGTCCACTGATTGCGTGGCCCGTTTTCTCTACGACGACTGCCTTCGGTACCGCTACCGCCATTGTCACGCCGCACGCGACTCGGCGCGGCGGCGCGCTTCCTCGCGCAGGTCGATCGCCACGTCGATCTGCCGCAGATACGCACGTTCCGCGGCCAGCGCGGCGCGCGCGGCGTCGGGTGTCGTGCGCACGAAGCGGATCGGCAGGTTGAGCCGCGCCTGCGCGAGTTTCCACAAGTCCGCACGGATCACCGTGCCGATCTTCGGGTAGCCGCCGGTGGTCTGCGCGTCGTGCATCAGCACGATCGGCTGGCCGTTCGGCGGCACCTGGATGGTGCCGGGCAGCACCGCGTGCGACAGCAGCTCGGCCGGCCGCTCGCGCACGAGTTCGACACCGGCCAGCCGGTAGCCCATGCGGTTGCTGTTCACCGTGACCAGCCATTCCTCATCCCAGAACGCCTGCTGCGAATCGGCGGCGAACGACGCGTAGTCGGGGCCCGGCAGCACGCGCACCGGCATCGCCCACGGCGCATGCGCGGGGCGGTGACGGCGCGGCGGCTCGTCGACGCGCACGAACGCGCACCACGCCGGCGCCTTGACGCCGAATTCGGGCGCGTCGGCCGCGAGGCAACCCATCCCGGCCGGAAGCACGCCGACCGGAAGGCGATCGCCGTCGCGCAGCGCGCGGCCGCCGAGGCCGCCGAAGCGTGACGCGAGATCGGTGCTGCGCGAGCCGAGCATCGGCAGCACGTCGATGCCGCCCGCGATGCACAGGTAGCCGCGCATCCCGCGTTTCGCGGCGGGCAGCACGAGCGTCTGCCCGGCCTCGACCGGCAGGCTCCACCATGAATATACGCGCTGGCCGTCGAGCGTCGCACCGAACTCGGTGCCGGTGATCGCGATGCGGGTCGCGCGCGTGAAGCGGAAAGCGGCCGGGCCGATCGTGATCTCGACGGCCGCCGCATCGGGGCGGTTGCCGACCAGCCGGTTGCCGACTTCGAGCGCGAGGCCGTCGAGCGCGCCGCCCTGCGCGACGCCGAGATGGCGCGCGCCGCGGCGCCCGAGATCCTGCACGGTGGACAGCGGGCCGGCCCGCACCACTTCGATGGTGCCCGGTACGGTGCTCTGGGTCATCGTGCGTCGACTCCGGCAATGGTGAAGCGTACGCGGTCGCCGGGCAGCAGCAGCGACGGTTGCGGCCGCGCCGGATCGAACAGCACGTGCGACGTGCGGCCGATCAGCTGCCAGCCGCCGGGCGACGTGGCCGGGTAGATGCAGATCGGAAGAGCGTCGTTGAGGGAAAGAGTGTTTGCCTAGGTGTAGATTTCGTTGGTGCTCGGCGTGTTAAAAA
>NZ_JAAGPH010000179.1:0-13216 GCF_017104705.1 Burkholderia sp. Se-20373
CGTCGCGTCGGCCGTGATCCTCGGCTCGCTCGTCGTCGCGGTGATCGGCCTGCCGCTGCTGCTGCGCGGCGTGCGTTCGTCGCGCAGTCCGCTCGGCGACGAGGAGCGCGCCGCGCGCGCGGCCGCCGCGCAGGCCGCGATCCGCGCGATCGACTCGTCGCACGACGCGATCTCGGTCGATCTCGACGAATCGGGCGCCGCACGCTGCGCGGACATCTCCGCACGCGTGATGGACCAGTACCGCCGCCGCCTCGCGACGCTCGCCGAGGACGGCCCCACGCCGCGCGCGGAAGCGAAGCAGGCCGAAACGATGGAACTGCAGATGCGGATCGCGGCCGTGCGTGCGGAACGCTCCGCGCTGTACCGGCTGCGCAGCGAAAGCAAGATTTCCGACGAGACGCTGACGAAGCTGCTCCGCGAGATCGACCTGTCGGAGACCGCGCTGTCGACGCGCAAGAAAGGCATTCTCTAAAGGGCCCGCCGCTGCCTGTACGCAGCAGCCGGCGCCCAACAAAAAAAGGCGACGCACACGCGTCGCCGTTTTCACATCCGCCCGCGTTCGCGTTACTTCGCGACGACGACCGGAATCCCCTTCAGCATCCCCGCGCCCTTCATCTCGTCGAGCGCGTGCTGCACGGCCGCGCTCGTCGCCGCTTCGATGCCGAGCTGCAGTGCGAGCTCGCGCTCCGCGCGCTTCACGCCGGCAAGATTGCGCACCTTCACGTGACCGAAGCCACGCACGCGTGCATGCAGGTCGGCCAGTTGCGTGACCTGCGTCGCATTGCCGGCGGTCGTCGCGGCGAGCGCACGCGCGAGCGTCGTCTCGTAGTCGTCGGCGAGCGCACGCTCCATCCTGCGCTCGACGGTGCGGCCGAACGGATCGAGCCACGTGCCGCGCAGGCTGCGCACGCGCGCCAGCATGCCGAACACCGGCCACATCCACTGGCCGAACACGCGCTTCTTCGGCGCGCTGCCGTCGCTGCCGGCCTTCGCGACCGTCGGCGGCGCCAGGTTGAACTTCACGCGATAGGCCTGCCCCGGCACGCCTTCGAACTGCGCTTCGAGCGCCGTGCGGAACGCGTCGTCCGTGTACAGCCGCGCGACTTCGTATTCGTCCTTCACCGCGAGCAGCCGGTAGAACGTGGTCGCGACCGCGCGCGTCAGCGCGTCGTCGCCCTTCGCACGCGCCGCGCTCACGAGCGCGCGGTAGCGCTCGACATAGCGTGCGCCGCCGTAAGCATCGAGACGCGTTTCGCGATCGGCGATCAGCTCGGCGAGCGTCTCCGGCGCGGCGTGCGCGGCCACCGTGTGACGCGCGTTCCACAACGCATCGAGGCCCGCCGCGTCACCGGCCGCCATCCGGCCGATCGAGAACGCGAGCTTGTTCATCGGCACCGCGACGTTGTTCAGCTCGATCGCACGCATCATCGCCGCGAGCGACACCGGCACGAGGCCGAGCTGCCATGCATAGCCGAGCATCAGGATGTTCGCGCCGATCGAGTCGCCGAGGAACTTCGCGGCGAGCGCCTGTGCATCGCAGCTCGACAGGTAGCCGTCGCCGGCCGCGTGGCGCATCTTCTCGAGCAGCGCGTCCGCATGCAGGTTCGCATCAGGGTTCTGCACGAACGACGCGTTCGGGATCCGGTGCGTGTTGACGACGATTCGCGAACGTTCGTGACGCACCGTCTGCAGCGCCTCGGCGCTCGCGCCGACCACCATGTCGCATGCGAGCAGCACGTCGGCCTGCTGCGTGTCGATGCGCACCTGGTTCAGCCACCGGTCGCTCGATGCGATCCGCACGAACGACAGCACCGAGCCGCCCTTCTGCGCGAAGCCCATGAAGTCGAGCACCGACGCGCTCTTGCCTTCGAGGTGCGCGGCCATGCTGATCAACGCGCCGACCGTCACCACGCCCGTGCCGCCGACGCCCGTCACGAGCATGTCGAACGGCGCCGCGTCGAGATGCGTCGCCGGCACCGGCAGCGCGTCGACGCGCACGGCAAGCGCGGCTTCGTCGAATGCGGCACCGGCGGCCTTCTTCAGCGCCGCGCCTTCGACCGTCACGAAGCTCGGGCAGAAGCCGTTCACGCACGAGTAGTCCTTGTTGCACGACGACTGGTCGATGCGGCGCTTGCGGCCGAGCGGAGTTTCGAGCGGTTCGACCGACAGGCAGTTCGACTGCACGCCGCAATCGCCGCAGCCTTCGCACACGGCGTCGTTGATGAACAGGCGCTTGTCCGGGTCGGGGAATTCGCCCTTCTTGCGGCGGCGGCGCTTCTCGGCCGCGCAGGTCTGGTCGTAGATCAGCACGGTGACGCCCGGCGTCTCGCGCAGCTCGCGCTGCACGGTGTCGAGTTCGCTGCGGTGATGGAACGTCGTGCCGGTCGGGAACTGGCCGTGATGACCGTCGTACTTCTCCGGCTCGTCGGACACGACCACGAAGCGCGACACGCCTTCCGCCTCGACCTGCCGCGCGATCTGCGGCACCGAGATGCTGCCGTCGACCGGCTGGCCGCCCGTCATCGCGACCGCGTCGTTGTAGAGGATCTTGTACGTGATGTTCGCTTTCGCGGCCACGGCCTGGCGGATCGCGAGGATGCCCGAGTGGAAGTAGGTGCCGTCGCCGAGGTTCTGGAACACGTGCTTCGTGTTGGTGAACATCGCGTGCGCGGCCCAGTCGACGCCCTCGCCGCCCATCTGGATCAGCCCCGTCGTGTCGCGCTCCATCCACGACGCCATGAAGTGGCAGCCGATGCCGGCTTGCGCGATCGAGCCTTCCGGCACCTTCGTCGACGTGTTGTGCGGGCAGCCCGAGCAGAAATACGGCGTGCGCTTCACCGCGTCCGCCTCGTTCGACAGGATCTGCGGCGCGACGAGATCGACCACGCGTTCGCGGCGGTCGAGCGCCGGCTTGTGGCGCGCGAGCCAGTCGGCGAACACCGGCAGGATGCGCGACGGGCGCAGCTCGCCGAGCTCGGACAGCAGGCAGGCGCCGGCGGCGTCGTGCTTGCCGAGCACGCGCGGGCGGGCGCCCTCCGTGCGGTTGTACAGGTAGTCCTTGATCTGCTGCTCGATGACCGGGCCCTTCTCCTCGATCACGAGCACTTCGGCGAGCCCGTCGACGAAGGTTTCGACGCGCGTCATCTCGAGCGGATACGACAGGCCGACCTTGTAGATCCGCACGCCGGCCGCGTCGAGATCGGCCACCGTCAGGTCGAGACGGCGCAGCGCTTCCATCAGGTCGAGGTGCGCCTTGCCGCAGGTCACGATGCCGACGTTCGCCTGCGCGCTCGGCGCGATCCACTTGTCGATGCTGTTGGCGCGCGCGAAATGGCGCACCGCGTCGAGCTTCGCGGCGAGGCGCGCCTCGATCGTGAGGCTCGGCAGGTCGGGCCAGCGGTTGTGCAGGCCGCCCGCCGGCGGTGTGAAGCCTTCCGGCGCGGGCCACTGCGTCTGCAGCGCGTCGAGGTCGACGGTCGAGCCCGATTCGACCGTTTCCGAGATCGCCTTGAAACCGACCCACGCGCCCGAGTAGCGCGACAGCGCCCAGCCGTACAGGCCGAATTCGAGCATGTCGGCGATGTTCGCCGGGTTCACGACCGGCATGTGCCACGCGATCATCGCGAAGTCGCTCTGGTGCGGCATCGACGACGACACGCAGCCGTGGTCGTCGCCCGCGACGACGAGCACGCCGCCATGCGGCGACGAGCCGTACGCGTTGCCGTGCTTCAGCGCGTCGCCGGCACGATCGACACCCGGCCCTTTGCCGTACCACATCGCATACACGCCCTCGACCGTGCGCTCGGGATCGGCCTCGACCCGCTGCGTGCCGAGCACGGCCGTGCCGCCAAGTTCCTCGTTGATCGCGGGCAGGAACCGCACGCCGCCGGCGTCGAGCAGCTTCTTCGCCTTCCACAGCTGCTGGTCGACCATGCCGAGCGGCGAGCCGCGATAGCCGCTGACGAAGCCGGCCGTGTTGAGCCCCTGTTCGGCGTCGACCGTGCGCTGCATCAGCAGCAGGCGAACCAGCGCCTGCGTGCCGGTCAGGAAGATCCGGCCGCGCGTCGCGGTCAGGTTGTCGGTCAGGCGGTAGTCGGACAGGGCAGGCGTGCCGTCGACGGGCAGGCGGGCAGTCATGGGGGGATGTCTCCGGATTGTGCTGTTCTGGGCTGCTCGGCAGGGCGTCGTGCGACGCGTGACTGGCGGCAGCGAATGGCTCTATTTTTTCGCGCGCAGCCGAGAATGTTTTTCCTCATCTTGCTCGGGCGGGCACTCCGTGAGAAAAACTGCGCAGCTTTTTGCCGGGATTTGAGAGAGATTTCGCGCACGGCGGTCGGGCGGGATGGGCGACGCGTCGGGGCGGGCGGGTCGTTTGCCGGGAAAGCGCGTGGCGGTCCGACGAGGGCCCCGGGTTGGGGGCGGGTGGCGTTCGTGTCCGTGTGGCAAGGGTTTCAGCGCCTCGTGGCGGTGACCCTCACCATTGAAATGCACAGCGTTGCGATTGGTCGGCGGCGCGGGATGTCCACAACGCCTCGCCCCTCGGCCGACCGGGCTCGCGCGCTCACCGTTCGATTGCACAGCGTTTCGAGTGGCGTGGGGGCCGGGATGTCCACATCGTTGGCGGCATGCGTTTGGCGCTTGCCGCGACGCTCACCGTCGAAATTCACAGCGCGGCGAGTGGGTTCATCGGCCGGACATGTACGCCGGAACGCGCATGCGGCACAATCGCGGGCTCGCGCTCACCGTTGAAATACACAGGGCTCCGCGTGACTGCAACAACGGTTATCCCCGCCCGATCCGGCAATTCCGACCAGCCACGCGAGCACTCTCACCGTTGAAAACCACAGCGCGTCGAGTGGTCCACGACCCAGGATATCCACATGCAGGCGCATCTGCCAATGCGATAACGGATACGCGCCGCGGAAGGTTCGACCGGCCGGTAATCCTTGCTGGAGGCGGCTCATCCGCCGATCGGCTACGGACACTCACCGTCGAAATGCACAGTGTCGCGAGTCGTTTCGGGATCGGATATCCACACGGGGGCTTGCGTTGGCCCCGCTCGCACGCTCGCGTCCGAACCGGACATGCGCGCCACTTCGGACGGAACCGCTGGCGGTGCGATCGCATCTTGCCGCACCGACCACCGCTCGCGTATTCGCGCTCGCCGCCGCATTGCGCAGCGTTTCGAGTCGCTTGCGAACGCGGCGATGCGCCGCGAAATCCGCACGTTGCAGACCACGCACCCGCACTCGCCGTTAAAATGCACGGCCTTTCGGGCGACAGCCGGAACCGGATCTCCACGTCGCGGCACGCACGCGGTTCCGCCAAGCATGCGCGCGTTCGGCTAGAATGCGCGACGCCTCGAACCACGCAAAGACCGGCAAGCCGCGCCAGGAAAGGCGCATCGCCCGAGCGGACGCCGCCCTCACCGTTGAATTCCACAGTATTTCGCGTCGTTTCGTGGGCGAGTTGTCCACAACCCGCTTCATGCGTTCCGTATCATCCGGTGACCCTCACCTGTGAAATGCACAGGGCGCCGAGTCGTTTCGGCGTGAGGATATCCACAACCGATCGCGCGACGCGACTTTCGTCCGACCATCGACCGGGACGGCCCGCGCATCCACCGACCGCTATCGGGCATTTACCGGAAAGCCCCATCCAGACTGCCTCGGCGGCATGCTCACCGTTCAAATGCACAGTGTTTCGAGTCGCCTCGGGGGTCGGTTATCCACATCTGCCCATCCTGGCTGCCTCGAGTGGGCAAGCGTCCTCGCGTCGGATTACGCGACAATCGACCGGATGACCGCCGCAGGATTGCCGCCGACCAGCACATTCGGCGGAACATCCCGCGTGACGACGGCCCCGGCCGCGACCACCGAGTTCTCGCCCACCGTCACACCGCCGATGATCGTCGCGCCGGCGCCGATCCAGACGTTCCGTCCGATCACGATCGGCTTCGCGACGACGAAGTCGCGCCGCCGCGAAGGTTCGACGGGATGGCCGGACGTGATGAGGCTGACGTTCGGCCCGATCATCACGTCGTCGCCGATCTCGAGCCCGCCAAGATCGTAGAACGTGCAGTTCTGGTTGATGAACACATTGCGCCCGAGCGTGATGCCGGTGCCGCCCGTCGCATGGAACGGCGGGATCAACACGAAGCCGTCATCCACCTGCGTGCCGATCAGTTCTCCGAATAATGTGCGAACCGCGGCGGCATCGTCGAACGTCAGGCGATTGATCCGCGCGGCGATCGACATCGCCCGCTTGACCTCGGCCACCATCGCCGCCGATTCCGGCGTTCTTCTCGGAATGATCGTGGTGCGATCGTCGTTTGCCATGCGTGAGTTGTCTCCCGTGATTTCCCTGTTTCGCGATGCATCGGCGCTTGCGGAAGGATGCCTGTGTTGGCGTGTGCGCGGACGCTGCGGGCTCCGTGATGCCGTGTGCGGGATGCCAGCCATTACTGGGATTTCCGTCGAACTTATAACTAGTTTAAATATAACTAGTCATTAACATACCTGCTTGTGCCATAAGGCTTTGCCCGGACTTCTGCCTGATTCACGCCCGACACATAACGCATCGGGTCATCACACGCAGATAGCCGCCCGCGGCGGGAAGCCCCTCGCCGGGCGCCCCTGGCCGGGCGCCCCTGGCCGGGCGCCCCTGGCCGGGCGCCCCTGTCCGAACCGCCGCTGCTCGGGTACGCTGGAGCATCCACCGGACCGACAGCTGCACCCCAACGCGGAGGCACGATGAAGCTCTACTACTGGCCGAAGACCCGGGCATTCCGGGCCTTGTGGATGCTCGAAGAACTCGGCGTGGTGTACGAACTCGTGCCGATCGACCTGCGTTCGCACGAACAGGGCAGCGACGCGTTCGTGCAGGTCAACCCGATGGCCAAGCTGCCCGCGCTCGACGACGGCAGCGTGCCGTTCGCCGAATCGGGCGCCGTGCTGCTCTATCTCGCCGACTGCTGCCCGGCTGCCGGGCTCGGCGTCGCGCCCGACGATCCGCTGCGCGGCCGTTTCCTCCAATGGATGTTCTTCACGCCGACCTGCCTCGAACCGGCGATGGCCGAAAAATTCACCGGCGCGTCGGGCAATCCGGTCGCGTTCGGCTGGGGCAACATCACGCGCGTGCAGCGCGCACTCGCGCAAGCGCTCGCCCATGCTCCGTGGCTCGTCGGCGACCGCTTCACGGCGGCCGACCTGCTGCTCGCCAGCACGCTGAAGATCGCGTTCGACGCGCATCTGCTGCCGCACGAAGGCGTGCTCGGCGACTACGTCGCGCGCGCCGAGGACCGCGACGCATTCCGCCGCGCGGTCGCGATCGAGCAGCGCGAAGCGGCGCGCCTGCTGCATGCGTGACGTGTAGATGTGCAGCGCGTGGGCGGCGCTACCGGCCGCTCGCGAGCACGCCTACGTGGCAGGGCCCGACGTCGCGGCACCGGCATCGACCACCGCACCCGGCGAGCCGCGCTCGTCGGTATCGGCGTCGACCGGCACCACCTCATGAAAATGCGTGTAGTCGATGTGCGTGATGCCGTCTTCGTCGTGCATCAGGTCGACATAGCGGTGACGCCAGCGGATCTCGTCATGCTCCCACGAGTGACGCGCCTGCATCACCTGCGCGGTCGTCTCGTCCGAGCCTTCGATCGTGATCAGCAACGACGCGTCGCGTGCAGCGAGCGATTCGGGCGTCTCGCCGAACAGCGCGCTCGATTCGTCGATCACGTGCATCAGGTTCCAGCCGAGCAGGAAGATCGGATGCTCGCTGCGCACGAGCGCCAGGTCGTGGATCTTGCGCAGCGTATAGCCCTCGTGCGTGCCTTCGACGCGCATCAGCCGCAGTTTCGCCTGCGCCTCGGCAATCACGTTCTGGCGCGCATTCGCGGCGCGCACCATCAGCGTCATCCTGCCGTTCAACGGCCGGACGATCGCGTAGCGTGCGAACAGGATCTTCGCCTGCGGCCGCGAAAAACGCGCAAACACGAGCCCCGTGGCCATCGCAATGCCCGACATCCCGACGAAGATCTCGAACGTCGCGACCAGGTGCGCATAGACGGTCTGCGGGTGCATGTCGCCGTAGCCGACGGTCGCGAGTGTCTCGACACTGAAGAAGAACGCGCCGCCGAAGCCGGCCGGCGACTGGTTCGCGATCGGCGCATGGCCAAGCAGGTAGAGCGTCGCGAAGGCGCCGTTGAGCAGCAGGAACAGCACGGCGAGCGACAGGAAGAATACGGGCCAGCTCACCGTCAGCGCGCGGTGATAGAGGTCGCGCCAGCCGAGCGGCGGCATCCCGTACGCAATCACCGGGCGGGTGCCCGACCAGAGCTTGCGGCCACGGCCGCGGGAGGCTGGGGAGGACGAATCGACGTTCATCGCGCGGTGCCGGAAGCTGGGAGGCGATGAGCGTAGCACGCGCGGCGGCGGCCGGGTATGCGTGACGGTTCGGAATGGAAATCCGTCGCGCCACCGGCCGCGCGGTGCAAAAAAAGCCGGCCGCGGAAGCGGCCGGCTGCGCAAGCGGCGTGTGGGCGAGCGCGCGGCGCTCACCTGCGCGCGGCGCTCACCTGCGCGCGGCGCTCACTTGCGGTCGACGATCACCTGGTCGAACGTGCCGCCGTCCGCGAAGTGCGTCTTCTGCGCGTTCGCCCAGCTGCCGAAGACCTGCTCGACGCTGAACGTCTTCAGCGACTTGAATTCGGCCGCATGCTTCTTCAGCACATTCGCGTCGCGCGGGCGCAGATGGTGTTGCGCGATGATTTCCTGCGCTTCCGGCGTGTACAGGTAGTCGAGATACGCCTGCGCGACCTTGCGCGTGCCCTTCTTGTCGACGACCTTGTCGACGACGGCGACGGGCGGCTCCGCGAGGATGCTCGCCGACGGATACACCGCGTCGAACTGTGCGCCCGATGCGCCGGTGTCCATCAGCGCGACTTCGTTCTCGAACGTGACCAGCACGTCGCCGATGCCGCGCTGCGTGAACGTCGTCGTCGCGCCGCGGCCGCCGGAGTCGAGCACCGGCACGTTGCGGAAAATCGCCTTCTCGAAGTCGATCGCCTGCTGGTCGGTCGCGCCCTTCAGCTTCTGGAAGCCCCACGCGGCGAGATACGCATAGCGGCCGTTGCCCGACGTCTTCGGGTTCGCGATGATCACCTGGACACCCGGCTTCGCGAGATCGCTCCAGTCCTTGATCGCCTTCGGGTTGCCCTTGCGCACCAGGAACACCATCGTGGTCGAGTACGGCGAGCTGTTGTCCGGGAAACGCGCGCGCCAGTCCTTCGGCAGCAGTTGGCCACGCTCGGCGAGCAGGTCGATGTCGTTCGGCTGGTTCATCGTCACGACGTCGGCCTGCAGCCCTTGCAGCACCGACAGCGCCTGCGCGCTCGACGCGCCGTGCGACTGCTTGATCGCGACCGTCTCGCCGGTCTTCTGCTTGTAGGCAGCGGCGAAACCCGCGTTGATGTCCTTGTACAGTTCGCGCGTCACGTCGTACGACACGTTCAGGATCGACGTATCCGCGTGCGCGGCCGTCGCCGCCACGACCAGCGCCGCCGCCGCGCCCGTGTGCAGCCAGCGGCCGATCCCCTTCATGCTTGCCATCGTGATATGCCCCGTTTCCAGTGGTGGTGAATGTGCGTGACGGCACGCGTACGCGCTGTCATCGAAACGTAAGCGGGCATTCTAGCGGCCGGGCGCGGCGCCCTTTCCAATCAGTCGTGGAAAGCAAATCTCGAATTCTGCTAAACGACGGCGTGCGCTCGCGCGCGGATCGCAACCGGTGTTAAGATCGCCGCTCAGCCCATTGTCCCGGTTCCTCCATGTCCGCTGCCCCGCGCTCGCTTCCGATCCTCGCCGCCGTCGCGGCAGGTGCGCGCGCGGCCGGGCTGAAACTGAAAAAACGACTCCTCGACTGACGGGGACGTCGCGTCCCGTCAGGCGAATGCCGGACGGGATGCCCGCAGGTCGTTTCTTTCTCCTTGCTCGCACGCCTCGCTCCGGCTCTCCGCCGGCGGAACGGTTCCTTCCCACTCCGTTTCCACCCTGAGGCTTTGCATGAACACACGTTTCGAAGGTATCTGGCTGCCGGTCATCACGCCGTTCCACCACGGCGAAGTCGACCATGCCGCGCTCGCGCGACTCGCGCGCCACTATGCGGCCGCGGGCCTCGCGGGCTTCGTCGCGGGCGCGACGACCGGTGAAGGCGTGCTGCTCGACGCGCGCGAACAGGACGCGGTGTTCGCGACGCTGCGCGACGCGGCACCCGGGCTGCCGATCGTCGTCGGGCTGACCGCGAGCGCGACGCATTTCGCGGCCGCCCGTGCGCGCGAACTCGCGGCGCTGCGGCCCGACGGGCTGCTCGTCACGCCGCCCGTCTACGTGCGGCCGACGCAGGACGGCATCCGCCGCCACGTCGAGGCGATCGTCGACGCGGCCGACCTGCCGGTGCTCGTCTACAACATCCCGTACCGCACCGGCGTGAACGTCGAACTGGAGACGCTGCAGGCGCTCGCGCGCGACCCGCGCGTCGCGGGCATCAAGGAATGCGGCGGCACGCTCGACCGGATGAGCCGGCTCGTGCACGACACGCCGCTCGCGATCCTGTCCGGCGACGACAACCAGAACTTCGCGGCGATGTGCACCGGTGCGCACGGCGCGATCGCGAGCAGCGCGCACGTGCTGCCCGAATGGCATGTGCGCATCCACACGCTGCTGCGCGACGGCCGGCTCGCCGATGCGCGGCGCCTGTCGGTCGCGCTGCAGCCGCTCGTCGCGGCGCTGTTCGCGGAGCCGAACCCGGCGCCGGTGAAGGCCGTGCTGGCCGCGCAAGGGTGGTGCGAGGACGGGTTGCGGCTGCCGTTCGTGCCGGCGAGTGAAGGGTTGAGGGCGCGGCTGGCGG
Source organism: Burkholderia sp. Se-20373 (assembly GCF_017104705.1). NCBI lineage: Bacteria > Pseudomonadati > Pseudomonadota > Betaproteobacteria > Burkholderiales > Burkholderiaceae > Burkholderia > Burkholderia sp. Se-20373. The sequence continues at coordinate 10,903 of NZ_JAAGPH010000179.1, forward strand.
CCATTTGTGCGGAACTGGCCCAAATCGAGCCGGACGTCACGGCAGCGTGAACCGCGACGCCACATGACGTGCAGGCGACCGATGGAATTCGCCCCGACAGATTGCTTCAAACTGTCAGAACGAGAGACCGGTCATACCGCGCAAGATGGGCATCGGCCGTCACGAGCTGAAGCGGTTCGTGACGGGCCGCGCGACCAGCAAGCGATCGAATGGATCACGATGGTGGTGCGGCAGATCACGGACCGCGGCCCCATGCACGGCCCGAACGGGTAGCTCGCGAATCCCGCTCGAGCCGATCGCACGGATCAGCTTGCCGACGTCGATATCGAGCTTCCCCAGGCCGGCCGTGATGGCGGCCTCCCAGATACTCGCGCTGCTGACGAAACGTACGTCGGCGGCCGAGATCAGTCGGCGCGCCCTTGCGCTCAGCCTGGGGTCATTGGTCACGATCCACAAAAAGATGTGCGTATCGAGCAACAGCCGCATCAGCGCCCTTCAAAAGCGTCCAGCAGGTAATCGGGCAGCGGGGCATCGAAGTCGTCAGCGATCCATGCCTGCCCTTGCAGGACACCGAACCGAACAGGTGGATTGCCGGGCACGAGTCGATCAGTTGACGCCCCGTCACCGCGGACCGTGGCATTTGCCCTTTGGGCCGGATCAACCGCATTAGTGCCGGACGTATTCGCGTTTTGCATGATGACCTCCGTTTCAAGTGATCATCACTGTAGAGAGGTTCACGCGATCGATCCATTCGACCGATCGGCAGAGGGACAGCCGAATCGCAACCCGCAGCGGCAATCGAGCGTTTCGTCACGCCGCCAGCGCCGCCCCCGTCCCCTCCGTCGCATCCCGCACCGCCTGCTTCACGATCCGCGCGAGCCGATCGACGGTCGGCGTCGCCGACGACGTGCGCCGCAGCAAAACCAGCGGCAAACTCGGCAGGGTCGGCAACCCGCTCGAAGCCGCATCGAGCACGCGCACCGACGCGGGCAGCCCGTACCGCGAGCGCACCGTCAGGCCGAGGCCGGCCGCCGCCGCGGCCCATAGCCCGGCGAGACTGGGGGTCGTGAACGCAACGCGCCACGGCACGCCCGCGCGATCGAGCGCGCCGGTCGCCGCGCCGAAGAACCGGCACGGCCGGTCGAACACGACGAGCGGCAGCGGCTCGCCGGGCTCCCGCACCGCACGGTCGCCCGTTTCGACCGCGCCGCCCGCCTCCTCGGCACCGCCGCCCGGCATGCCGAAGCCGCTCGCGACCGAACCCGCCGCCCCCACCCACTGCATCGGCACCTGCGCGATCGCTTCGCTGTCGATCCCCGCGCGGGCCACCAGCGCCGCCGACGCCGGATCACCCCACACCAGCGCGAGATCGAGCTGGTTCGCGTCGAGCCGGTCGAGCAAGTCGGCATTGCGCGCCACGCGCGCCTCGATCCGCACCTTCGGATGCGCACGCGCGAACCGCCCGAGCACGTCGGGCAGAATCGCCTCGCCGAAATCCTCCTGCAGCCCGACACGCACCCAGCCGTCGAGATTCATGCCGCGCACGGCCGCGGCCGCCTCGTCGTTCAGCTCGATCATCCGCCGCGCGTAGCGCAGCATCGCGTCGCCGGCGTCGGTCAGCGCCAGCCCGCGCCCGGCCTTCACGAACAGCGGCGTGCCGGCCTGCTCCTCGAGCTTGCGGATCTGCGCGCTCACTGCCGACGACGAGCGCGCGACGCGGTCGGCCGCTTTCGCAAAACTGCCGAGATCCACCCCGGCGACGAGGCTGCGCAGCGCCGCCACGTCGAAGTTGGGCCGGGCCAGCGTGGCATCGGCCAGCGCGAGCGACTCGCCGTCGTCGCGGGGAATATCTTGTCCGGACATCTCAATCATCCTGTTTTACCGAACGATTCATCAAGAACTTTCCGATTTTCAGGATGAATGTAGGTCGCCAGACTGTGGATGTCAATTTCCACCCGGGCCTGCCGTCATGGATACCTCGTGCATCGCTTCCCCCTCCTCGCCCGCCCGCGACGTGCGCGGCGCGGCTCATCGCTGGCGCGTGCTGGCGGCCGGCGTCGCCGCGAACATGAGCTTTTCGGCCGCGGCGGCCGGCATTCCGACCACGGCCGTGTGGATGCGCACGGCCTATCACCTCGACAACGGTGCACTTGGCCTCGTGCTCGGCGCGCTCGGCTTCGGCGTCGCGCTGTCCGGCCGCGTGACGGGCAAGCGCGTGTGGACGCTCGACGAACTGTATGCGCTGCCGCACGCGGAACAGATCACGCGGCATATCTGCGTGGAAGGGTGGAGTGCGATCGGTCGCTGGGGCGGC
>NZ_JAAGPH010000180.1:0-12997 GCF_017104705.1 Burkholderia sp. Se-20373
GCCGGTGAACTTGCCCGTTCAGGCGATCGACCATGCGACGGGCTACCTGATGGCGACGGCTGCCATCCGCGGGCTGACGACGCGAATGAAAGAGGGCGTCGGTACCGAGGTGCGCGCTTCGCTGGCGTGGGCGAGCGGCGAGAGGCCGGAGACGAACGAGCGGTCGCATGCGACATGCACGATGCGCTTGAGTCTGACCGCGAACGATTGAAAAAACATGACGCTGCCTCCGTCCGGTCCGGCTCGGGCCGGACGACGTGGTCGAGCGCGGGCGCATGACGCGGCCTGCGATCGGAGGGTGGAACGTAATGGAGCGTGCAACGGACGAACCGGCGATGACCGGCCCGGGAGGAAGCGCGCTAACCCGACGAATGCGAGCTAGCGGCGAAAGACATGCGTCTGGCTGCTATCTCGCGATGGCTTGGCCGGCCTGGACCGGCATCGAACTGCAACTAGAGCATGTGTCCACGGAGGGACTCCCTTGATGAATTGCGGCGGATTGTATTCGCGTCGTTTGCTGCAGCGCAAGTAAAAAGCGCGTCAAAGGCGCGGTGTGTGGCGTGCGTGTCGCCGTGAGCGCGGCGCCGCCGCCGTGGCCCGAGGCCGGAACGACGCGGCGGCGACGAGGCGCCACACCGTTGTTCGCACACATCGGACCGTGACCGCATCATGACGTGCTGAAAGGTTCCGGCACGTCGTTTCAAGGGCAAATCTTTCAGTGCCGCAAGGCGGGAAATTTATTTCGAGAAATGGGGTTGGGAGGGGTTGACTTCACTTTCGGGCCGTCCATAGAATCCGCCATCTTCACTCTTGGGGCCGCCGCCTTGGACGCCTGCAGTAGTCGATCTTCGAACGAAATTTCCGCCTGAGCGACCAACGTCCGCGCCTCATCGAAGCCGCCGTTTGTCTCCCGGGCAAACGGTGCGCGCAGCAGTACTCCGCAGCAAATTCCTACGTGCACCCTGATTCGCGCCGGTTAGCGTGATGCGTTTTCGCATGCGCCCGCCGGTTTCACCGCCGCCTGGCTGGCGGCCGCGTTCGCGCACGCCTTTTCAGGCATCGCGAATGCCGGCCCGCAGGCCTGACGGCGGTCAACCGTGTTCTCCGGAACACCGCACAGGAGCCGCCATGAACGACAGTGACAGTTGTCCCTTATGCCCGTTGCACGCACAGACCCTTTTGAACCCGGGTCGCAGGGACAATCCGGCCGACTAGCCTGACACGTCGTTCAGGCCCCGGACTGGCCCCGCGCCCACCACGCGGCCGGCAGCCTGCCGTCGCCGCACGGAGCCAGATCATGAACTTCGGCCTTCTGCTGTCGAATCTCCCGCACGTCACGGAATCGCGCAACGACTACGACGCGATGCTGATGCTCGACGCCCGTCCGCGGGTGTTCTCCCGCCTGTTGAACCAGCTGAAAGCGTTGATCCGCTGAAAGACGCACCGAGCGCGTCTCGGCATGCGCACGTGCCACTGCCCGAGGGCAGGCGCCGCGTGCGCATTCCAAGGCCACACGCTCATCGCATCGCATAATCATTAGCCGTACGGAACACATCATGTCCACGCCATCCAACGTTTCTCCACCGATCGCCGTCGAACGCAGCGCCGTGCTCGACGAAGCCCACCTGGGCGACATCCGCGGTGCGCTCGGTACGATCGCGCATCACGACACCGGCTCGCGCGGCACGTGGTGGGCGCGCCTGCGCACGTTGCTCGCGATCATCGGCCCGGGCCTCATCGTGATGGTCGGCGACAACGACGCCGGTGCATTCGGCACCTACACGCAGGCTGGCCAGAATTACGGCACGACGCTGCTGTGGACGCTGCTGCTGCTCGTGCCCGTGCTGTATGTGAACCAAGAAATGGTGCTGCGCCTCGGCGCGGTCACGGGCGTCGGCCATGCCCGCCTGATCTTCGAGCGCTTCGGCAAGTTCTGGGGCGCGTTCAGCGTGATCGACCTGTTCCTGCTCAATGCGCTCACCATCGTCACCGAGTTCATCGGCATCACGTTCGTGCTGGATTTCTTCGGGCTGCCGAAGGTGGCCGGCGTGTGCGTGGCCGCGGCGTTGACCATGGCCGCGGTGAGCACCGGGGATTTCAGGCGCTTCGAGCGGTTCGCGATCGGGCTGTGCGTGCTGAGCCTGCTGCTCGTGCCGGTGCTCGTGTCGATCCATCCGCCCGTCGCGCAGATGTCGCGCGATTTCTTCGTGCCGAACTGGCCCGCGCACGCGAAGCTGTCGGACGTGATGCTCCTCGTGATCGGCATCGTCGGCACGACGGTTGCGCCATGGCAGCTGTTCTTCCAGCAGAGCTACGTGATCGACAAGCGCATCACGCCGCGCTTCATGAAGTATGAGAAGGCCGACCTGTGGATCGGCATCGTGTTCGTGCTGATCGGCGCGGTCGCGATGATCGGGTTCAGCGCTGCGCTGTTCAATGGGCATCCGGAAGCCGGCAACTTCACCGATGCGGGCGGTATCATCGCCGGCCTCGAGAAGTATGCGGGCCGCACGAGCGCGACGCTGTTCGCGGTGGCGCTGCTCGACGCATGCATCATCGGCGCGGCGGCCGTATCGCTGTCGACGGCCTATGCGATCGGCGACGTGTTCAAGATCCGCCACTCGCTGCACCGCGGCGTGTCCGATGCGAAGGGCTTCTATCTCGTGTATTTCGGCATCGTCGCGGCCGCGGCCACGCTCGTGCTGATTCCGGGCAGCCCGCTCGGCCTGCTGACCGAAGCCGTGCAGACGCTCGCGGGCGTGCTGCTGCCGAGCGCGACGGTGTTCCTGCTGGTGCTGTGCAACGACCGCCAGGTGCTCGGCCCGTGGGTCAACTCGACGAAGCTCAACGTGTTCACCGGCGCGGTGATCTGGGTGCTCGTGCTGCTGTCGATCATCCTCACGGCATCGGTGATGTATCCGGATATCAGCGGCGAAGCGATCGTCGACGTGCTGGTCGGCGGCACCGTGCTCGCGATCACGGGCTATATCGCCACGGTATTGATCCGCCGCAACAAGCGCGTGGTCGAGCCGGCCGTCGATCGCTCGTTGCGCGACACGTGGCGCATGCCGCCGCTCGACACGCTCGAGCCGCAGAACATGACGGTCGTGACGCGAATCTGGATGGCCGTGCTGCGCGGCTATCTGGTGATCGCGGTCGGTCTCGTGATCGTCAAGGTGGTGCAGATGACGCTGCTGAAGTAACGCAGGTCGTCTTCCAGGAGGCGGCGCCGGACCCGGCACCGCGCCGCAACCCGCCCATGCCGGCCTTCGTGGCCGGCATGGGCGTTTACGCGTCCGCGTGCGACAGGCCGCGCACGCCGCGCGACCGTCAGATCAGCTCGAGCTTCGACGTCAGGTAAGTGAGCTGGATCCGGTTCGCGACGCCGAAGCGCTTGCGCAGCTTGCGCAGGTGATAGTCGACGTTGTGCGCGCTGGTGTCGAGGCGCCGGCCGATCTCCTTGTCGGAGGCGCCTTCGGCGATGCCGAGCAGCAGTTCCTGCTCGAACGGCGTGAGCCCGTTCACCGCGCGCTCGCGCGACGTCGAGATCAACTGCGGCGACGCGAACTTGTGCACCGACAGCCCGATCGACAGCGCCTGCTCGATCGTCGCCGGCGTGATCCATTCGCGCGTGCGGCGTGGCGCGGTGAAGCTCATGAACGCATGCAGCCGCGTGCCGGGCACGGCCATCGAATACATGATGCCGCTGCACATCCCGTCGTCCTGCATCGTCTGCAGGAAGCCGTCGAGCGCGGCCGGCGTCACGCGCGGGCCGTCGTCGCGCTCGCGGTGTTCGCGACGCAACTGCTGCAGGTCCCACACGATCGGCATGTTGCAGACGCGTGCGCCGAGCGTGCGCGGATCGATGTCGTGGTGGTTGTGCCGTACGTAGTCGCCGCGATAGGTCGCCGGCGTGAAGGCTTCGTGCAGGTACAGGCTTTCGACCCGCTCGCGCGCGAATTCGAGCGCGAAGTACGCGAACGTCGAGAAGCCCGTCAGATGCAGCAGGCTCGTGACGATCCGGTTGCGCTCGGCCGTGCTCTGCGCGTGCGCGAGCGTATCGGCGACGCCGAGCTTCGGCGCGTGCGGTTGCGCGACGTCGCCGCGTTTCACGTCGTCGCACCAGACGACCTGCACGGCGCGCTCCCGCAGCGCATCCGCGCCTGTGTTCAACCCGCGCGACGGGCGGGAAAAGGTTGGGGCGACCGCTTCTTCATGCAATGCAATATCGGACATGAGCCATCCCTCGGAATCGACGCGCATCGCCTGGCGGCGGCCGTATCGTGTACGGCATTCACGGCGGTGCGATCGAGCATCGTTTTGATATGCGCCGATCGTCATCCCTGACGAAACGCGGGGGCATTGTACAAAAATGCTCGTATCTGCGTAATATGCCGTAATACGAATGGCGGCGAAAGATCCATACTCGCACGCATATAACGACGACCAGAAAATCATAAAGAAAAGACCAGATCGTGACGGGGCGCAGTTTCACATATTGGGAAAGGGCGGGCTCCTCATGACACATGCTGACGGCGCACCACGCGTCGAATGGTTCTCACAAGCCGATATAACGGCTGCTGCCGCTTATTCGAGCGAATATCAGGCAATCGAACGCGACTTTTTTACCGGCATCCCAATTGCGCCCGGTAAATCCGACTTCGCACCAGTCGATTTCGCGCAATGCCACGCGCGATTGCGGCAAATCGGATTCAGCACGCTCGGTTACGGTGCGTATGAAATGATCGGGCGGCGCATCCTGTGCGCGCACCTGCTGCGCGATCTTGCCCCCGCGACGTTCATGCAGCCGTTTATCGAGGGCATGCTCTACGAAAGCGACCCGCGGTTCGCGCAGGTGCGGCAGAGCGGCTTTCCGGTCGCGTGGCGGCTCGACGAGATCGAGGCGGCCGCGCAGGGCAGCGGCGACCGCAAGGTGCTGGCGCTGGCCGGCCATCTGCGCGCGCATGCGATGAACAGCGGCGTGATCTTCGGCCTGTCGGCGCCGCGCCTCGACCTGCGTGTCGCGGTGAACGTGACGTCGGAGACGCACGGCACCGACTGGATCGACGATCGCGTGATCGGCGGCGCGCTGTCGGTGAGCCTGGCCGTGCATCGGGTCGCGCTGCCGTTCCTCGAGGCGCGCATCGCGCGCATGCGCGGCTTCGCACTCGGCGACGAGCAGCAGCAGGTGCTCGACCGGCTCGTGCACGGGCTGTCCGACCAGGAGATCGCGAGCGCGCTGCGCACGTCGCTGCACAAGGTCGGCCACCATATCCGCTCGCTCGAAAAACTCTTCAACGTGCAGAACCGCGCGCAACTCGCGTACCTCGCCGCACGGCGCCTGCCGTCCGACCTGACGTCCGCCTGACGCGCGCGCCGGCGGCCCGGCGCGCGATGGAAGCGGTTCCGGCGGCGCGTGCCGAAACGCGCCGCCGGGTTTCGTAGTCCGATTCGATCGCCGCCGGAAAACGCGCTTTCACGCTACGAGGCGCGTCCCTTTTTCCGTCGTTCCCCGTCGCTACACTCGTCCCATTCAACGGTCCGTGCGACATGGGGCAGGGTTGCCCGTGCCAGCCGGCAACAACGACAGGACAACGGCACGATGGCAGAACCGAAGGCGCTCCCCCGCGACTGGCAGCGGTTGTTTTCCGCTGGCCGCGGCGTGTCCGGGCGGCGTCTCGGGGGCGCGTCGCCGCGCGCCGACCTGTTCCTCGCGACATTCATCGTCGCCGTCGTCGCGCTGTTCATCCTGCCGCTGCCGCAGGCCGCGCTCGACGGGATGATCTCGCTGAATCTCGCCGCGAGCGTCGTGTTGCTGACGGTGTCGACCTACGTGCCGTCGGCGGTCAGCTTCTCGTCGTTTCCCGCGCTGCTGCTGTTCACGACGCTGTTCCGTCTCGCGCTGAACATCGCGTCGTGCAAGCTGATCCTGCTGCACGCGAACGCGGGCCACGTGATCGACGCGTTCGGGCGGCTCGTGGTCGGCAACAACGTCGTGGTGGGCGGCGTGGTGTTCCTGGTGATCGCCGTCGTGCAGTTCATCGTGATCGCGAAGGGCTCGGAGCGGGTGGCCGAGGTCGGTGCGCGCTTCTCGCTCGATGCGATGCCGGGCAAGCAGATGAGCATCGACGCGGACCTGCGCGCGGGCATCATCAGTGCCGACGAAGCGCGCGAACGCCGCGAGAAGCTCGAGCAGGAATCGCAGATGCACGGCGCGATGGACGGCGCGATGAAGTTCGTGAAGGGGGACGCGATCGCGGGCCTCGTGATCGCCTTCATCAACATCGTCGCGGGGATCGCGGTCGGCACGCTGATGCACGGGATGGATATCGGCGACGCGCTGCAACGTTACGCGATCCTGACGGTCGGCGACGGGATGGCGTCGCAGATCCCGTCGCTGCTCGTGTCGATCGCGGCCGGCATCGTCACGACGCGCGTCGCGACGCGCGATGCGCGGCAGCGCCAGCTCGGCGAACAGCTCGGCGAGCAGCTGGGCGCGCATCCGCGCGCATTGCTGATCGCGGCGTTCGTGCTGAGCGGCTTCCTCGTCGTGCCCGGGTTTCCGAAATGGTCGTTCGCGCTGATCGCGCTCGGCCTCGGCGCGTTCGCGTTCTCGCAGCTCAGGCGCAAGACGGCCGCGCCGAGCTTCAACCTGATTCATGTCGCGGGGCGCGTCGGCGCGGCCGACGACGGCCAGCCCGCGAAGGTGTCGCATGCGGCCGGCGTCACGTCGCTGATCGCGGTGTCGCTGTCCGACGACCTGCGCACGAGCCTGAACCTGGCGCACCTGCAGGCCGCGCTGTCGAGCGCGAAGGCGCGCGTGGACGCGGACATCGGCACGGTGTTTCCGCGCATCACGCTGAACGACGACGAAGGCGCGGCGGCCGGCACGTACCGGATCTACCTGCAGGACGTGCTTGCCGCGCAAGGCGCGCTGAAGCCGGGCTGGCTGCTGTGGGACGGCGTCGCGCCGCTGCCTGAGCGCGCGGAGCGCCAGCCGGCCGAAGCATTCGGCCCGTTCGCGACCGCGCTGTGGATCAAGCCCGACGGCGCCGCGCCCGACGGCAAGTGGCTGTCGAGCGAAAGCGCGCTCGCCGCGCACGTCGAGCAGATCGTGCGCCAGCACGCGGACGAGCTGCTCGGCATCCAGGAGACGCAGGCGCTCGTGCACCTGGTGCGCCGCGACCATCCGGAGCTCGTCGGCGAACTGACGCGCCTCGTGCCGCTGCAGCGCGTGACCGAGGTGCTGCGGCGGCTGCTGGCGGAACAGGTGCCGATCCGCAATTTGCGCGTGATCTTCGAGAGCCTGATCACCTGGGCGCCGAACGAGCCCGACGACGTGATCGCGCTGGTCGAGCTCGTGCGTGTCGACTTGCGCCGGATGATCACCGACCGCCATGCGGGCACGACGCGCCAGTTGCGGGTCGTGCTGTTCGAGCAGAACCTGCAGGAGCGGATCGAGCGTGCTGTGATGCGCACGAAGCAGGGCAATTTCCTCGCGCTGTCGAGCGCGGTCAAGCAGGACATCGGCGAGCAGGTGCGCGCGATCGTGCAGGCCGCGCAGGCGGCCGGCCCCGGCGGCCACGGCACGGCGCAGGGCGCCGCGCGGCTCGCGGTGATGGTCGCGCTCGGCGCGCGCCGCTACGTGAAGACGATCCTGCAGCCGGTGCTGCCCGACCTCGCGGTGCTGTCGTACCAGGAGGTCGAGGAGGACGTGCAACTGCACACGGTCGGCTGGGTCAAGAACCCGCCGGACGACGGGACGGTCGGCGCGGGCGCCGACGTGCGCGTGCCGGGAGCCGTGCAATGACGAGCTCGACGATCCTCGACCTGACGCGCCAGGCGCTGATGCTCGTGCTGCTGCTGTCGCTGCCGATCGTGCTGATCGCCACCGTGACCGGCCTCGTCGTCGCGATCCTGCAGGCCGTCACGCAGGTGCAGGACGCCAATATCGGCATCGCGGTGCGGCTGATCGCCGTGATGGTCGCCCTCGTGCTGCTGTCGGGCTGGCTCGGCGGCGAAGTGCTGCGCTTCGCGCAGCAGGCGCTGGAACGCATGTTCGTTTCTTCCACAGGAGTCCTTTGATGCGTCGACGCGTCGCCTCGATCCGGTTTCAACCGCGCAGCCTGCAACGGGCCGCGCTTGCCGTGTGCGCGACCGCGCTGCTCGCGGCATCGCTGTGCATGGCGCCCGCGCAGCCCGCGCGCGCCGCGGACCTGCGCTGGCGCAACAAGCCGTTCACGATCGTCGCGAACGGCAAGAAGATCGGCGACTTCATCCGCGAGCTGGCGTCGTCGCAGGGCGTGACGGCGGTGGTCGACCCGAAGGTCGACGGCGTGATCAGCGGCCGCTTCTCCGGTACGCCGCAGCAGACGCTCGACACCATCTGCTCGACCTACGGCCTGACCTGGTACTACGACGGTTCGTTCCTGTACGTCGATCCGGCCGATCAGTCGCAGACGCAGATGATCCCGATTCCGCCGAATGCCTCCGGTGAAATCGGCCGCGCGCTGCAGGCGATGCAGATCCCCGACAAGCGCTACACGCTGGTGATCAACGACCGCGCGAACAGCGTGTACGTGGCCGGCCCGCGCCGCTATGTCGAACTCGTGCGGCAGGCGGTGGGCTCGGTCGGCGATCCGTCGGCGAACGGCGCGCATGCGGATATCCGCGCGTTCCGGCTCAAGTACGGCTGGGCGTCGGATTTCACGATCAACCGCTCGGGCAAGGAAGTGACGGTGCCGGGCGTCGCGACGATCCTGCGGCGGCTGTTCGGCAAGGTGGGCGACACGACCGCGGCGCCGTCGAGCCCGTCGCTCGGGCAGGCCGCGCGCCAGGTGAAGCTCGGCTCCGGGCTGACGATCGCGGTGCCGCGCCTCGATTTTCCCGATATCTCCGGCGGCCCGCGTTCGGGCGGCTATGCCGGCGACGGCAGCATGGGCGGCGGGTTCTCGCCGTTCTCGAACAGCGGCGGCGACACGCTGCCGCAGATCGTCGCCGATCCGGCGATCAACGCGGTGATCGTGCGCGACCTGCCGGAGAACATGTACCGCTACCAGTCGCTGATCGGCCAGCTCGACGAGCGGCCGCGCATCGTCGAGATCAACGTGACGATCATCGACATCAACGAGGATTCGCTCGACAGCCTCGGGATCGACTGGCGCCTGCACACGACGCATGGCGACGTGCAGATCGGCAATGGCCAGAACCCGCTGAACGGCAACACGCAGTACAACGGCGTCGGCAATCCGCCGCTGACGTTCGGGATCGGCACGTCGGAAACCGGACAGACGGGCACCTTCATGCCGACCGGCATCGCGCTGACCGCGTCGATCGGCGGGTCGCTGCGCAACTACCTGCTCACGCGCGTGAACGCGCTCGCGCAGAAAGGGCAGGCGCAACTGCGATCGAAGCCGAAGGTGCTCGCGCTCGACAACACCGAGGCGATCCTCGAGAACCTCACGCAGTTCTACGTGCAGGTGCCGGGCTACCAGGATTCGTCGCTGTACAGCGTGACGACGGGCACGAGCATCAAGGTGACGCCGATGATCGTCGACGAGGCGATCCGCAACGCGGCCGCCGTGTCGGGCAATCCGCAGAGCGTGATGATGTCGATCGACATCCAGGACGGCAACATCGTGCCGGGGCAGGCCGTGTCGAACGTGCCGGTGATCCAGCAGCGCAACATCGTCACCAAGACGATGATCGACGAAGGCAAGAGCCTGCTGATCGCGGGCTTCAACGACGACGAGGTGAGGCTGAACAAGAGCGGCGTGCCCTGGCTGTCCGACATTCCGCTGATCGGCAACCTGTTCAAGTACACCGACAAGTCGGGCAACCACATGGAGCGGTTCTACCTGTTGACGCCGCGCGTGGTGACGACCGCGTCGATGTATGCGCCCGACGGCTCGCCGGTGAACCCGGGCGCCGACGGGCCGGCCAACCCGGAAGGGATGTCGATGTACCGCCCGCCGGACAACGACGTCGCGGTTCGCAAGACGGGGTACGAACCCGCGTGACCCGCGACGCGGTGCGATCGGGCCGCCTGGCATGGAAGCTGCGTTATTCCTGACCGAATACGAAACGAAACCCGTGAAACGTCAGGAGGACCTTCGATGTCCGTCTCGCTTGCGCTGCAGATGCGACAGCATCTGGCACTTACGCCGAGGCTTCAGCAGTCGCTGCGGTTGCTGCAGTTGTCCTCGCTCGAATTTCAACAGGAATTGCGGCAGGCGCTCGATCAGAATCCGTTTCTCGAGGATGGCCAGGGAGACGAGGAGGCTGCCGCCGACGCCTCCGGGCAGCCGGCCGAGGCGGCCGCGCCCGAAACGGCACCCCAGCCCGACGACGCTCGCCCGCAGGACGGCGAAGCCCCCGAAGTGCCCGACGTGTCCGAAGTGTCGTTGACGGCCGCGCCCACGCCGCACGGCACGAGCCGGCAGGGCGACGAGGCGGGCGGCCAGTCGCCCGGCGAATGGCTGGCCGCGGAGCCGTCGTTGAATCAGCAGTTGCACGATGCGTTGCGGCTCTATCCGTTGAACCGGCGGGACCGCGAAGCGGCGCGCATCGTGATCGACGCGCTCGACGATGACGGTTACCTGCGCCAGGAACTGGGCGAACTGCTGGTCGCGGCCGACCCCGCGCTGCTGCTCTCCGAGCAGGATCTCGCGGTTGCCCTGCGGCTCGTGCAGATGCTCGACCGTCCGGGCCTGGCCGCGCGCTCGCTGTCCGAGTGTCTCGTGCTGCAACTCGACGCGATTCCGGCCGGCACGCCGGCACTCGCGGAAGCGAAAGCGATCGCGCGCGAGCATCTCGAGCGTCTGGCCCGCCGCGAGACGGCCGAGATCCAGCGGCGGCTCGGCTGCGACGCGCCGACGCTGCAGGCGGCCTGCGCGCTGGTGCGCGGGCTCGACCCGCGCCCCGGCAATCATTACGGCAGCACGCGCGGCGACTACGTGGTGCCCGACGTGATCGTGCGCCAGGTGCGCGACGAGTGGATCGTGACGATCAACCCGGCCGTGCTGCCGCGCGCGCGGCTGCATGAACGCTATGCGACGCTGTTCGCGCAGTCGAGCGGGGAACGCGATTCGCCGCTCGGCCAGCAGCTGCAGGAAGCGCGCTGGCTGATCCGCAACGTGCAGAAGCGCTTCGAGACGATCCAGCGCGTCGGCGAATGCATCGTCGCGCGGCAGCGCGATTTCTTCCGCTACGGCGAGATCGCGATGAAGCCGCTCGTGCTGCGCGACATCGCCGAGGAGCTCGACCTGCACGAATCGACGGTATCGCGCGCGACGGGCAACAAGTACATGGCCACGCCGCACGGCACGTTCGAGTTCAAGCATTTCTTCCCGCGCAAGCTCGAGGCGGCCGGCAAGGGCGTGTGCTCGGCGGCGGCCGCGAAGGTGCTGATCCGCGACATGATCGCGGCCGAGCGGCACACCGATCCGCTGTCCGACGTCACGCTCGCGCAGAACCTCGCGGGCCGCGGCATCCTGCTCGCGCGTCGCACGGTGACGAAGTATCGCCAGGCGATGAAGATTCCGCCGGCCGACCTGCGGCGCCGCGACGCCGCATGACGGCGGCCCGGGCGAACCCGTCGCGTGCACGTGCCGACCGTCGCGTCGACGCGTGCGCCCACGACCGGCGCGCAACCCTGCCGGCAAAGTTCCAGGCCCGGCAGCGCGCGGCGGGCGCCGCGCTGTCGACCAGACGCGGCCACACGAAAATGCGGGACCTCGTGCCGCCGGCGAAGCCGATGGCCAAGTCGATGAGCGAACAGGCGCGCGAAAAAATGGCGTCCACGCCGAGACGCGGCAAACCGGAGCACAAGCACGATGCGTGACCGGCGACGACGTGTATTGACCACTGCTGCCATCCAGGAGGTATCCATGCTGCGATACGCCGTCATCTTCTTCATCATCGCGATCGTCGCGGCCGTGTTCGGCTTCGGCGGCATCGCGGCCGGCGCGGCCGAGATCGCGAAGATCCTGTTCTACATCTTCGTCGTGATCTTCCTCGTCACGCTGCTGCTGGGCGTCGTGCGACGATGAGCGGCGCACCCGGCCGGTCGCAGCGCATCGCGGAACTCGAGCATGCGCTCGCGAACGGTTTTCCGTCGGAATCGACCGTCGTCGCGCAGTCGGACGACGCGTCCGGGCGGCTGACGATCCAGGTGTCGTGGGTGCGCGTGCCGTCCGACGAGGACGCGCGCGAATGGCGCTGCACGGTCGACCTGCGGTTCGAGCCGGACGTGATCACGCGCTATGCGTCGCTCGGCGCGGACGACCGGCTGCGCGTGCGCACGGTTCTGTGCGACCGCGCGCGACGCGCGGTGGACGAGCGCAAGCCGCGCGTCGAGGAGGCGGCGATCGAATGCAACGTCGCGCTCGACGTGACGCGCGCCGAACTCGACGCGGCGCTGCGCGCGCCCTGACGCCGTTGCCGTTCGCAGGGTGACGACGCGGCGATCCGCGTGGCGGCTGCATCCCGAACGCGGCGAGCGCATGTCGATGCTTCCCTCACGCACCCCGGCGCCACCACCTGCGTGGCGGCCCGAGTGCGGTGGCCGCGCGCATCGTCATGCACGCGTCAGCGCCGATGCTGCAGCCGGTAATACCAGTTCATCAGCGGCGTCGCGGTGATCCCGTGCGCGATCACCGATGCCGACACGACGGCCAGCACGGGGGCCGCGAGCGGGCGCACCGCGGCGGCGGGCCCGTGTTCGAGCGCGAACAGCAGGTAGTAGAACGAGCCGATTCCGCGGATGCCGAACCACGCCATCAGCCGTCGCTGCGCATGCGTCGCGCGCGAGCCGGTGAGCGTGACCAGCACCGCGAGCGGGCGCACGACGACGAACAGCACGACGGCCAGCGAGGCCGCGCCCCACGTCAGCAGCGGGCCCGGCAGTTTCATGAGCACGCTGCCGATCATCGTCATCACGATGGCTTCGGCGATCCGTTCGAGTTCGATCGTGAAGCCGAGCACCGATTCGGCCATG
>NZ_JAAGPH010000181.1:0-12887 GCF_017104705.1 Burkholderia sp. Se-20373
ATAGCGAGTCGGTCCCACCCCTTCCCATCCCGAACAGGACCGTGAAACGACTCTACGCCGATGATAGTGCGGATTCCCGTGTGAAAGTAGGTAATCGTCAGGCTCCCTAAGCCAGAAACCCCCGCCCAAAAGGCGGGGGTTTTTGCATTTCAGCGGCTGAAATGTGCGTGGAGCATTCGGCATGGCTGCATGTCGTGCTACGCGCACCGAGGCTTGTAATGCCTCGGATGCGGGGAGGATGGAACGCAACTTTTCGTCTGTTGTGACGATTGTTGAAGTTGCCTTCAGCCTCACGGCGGGCCATTTGCGTCAACGCGTGAGCCGAAGTGCTTCACGCCGAGCCCTCACCAGGCAGTAGAGCCGCGCAAAGCGGCCAGCGCTGCGTAGTCCTCAGCCTCATCCTCTTCTTGGGCAGCTGCACCATAGGGCTGCTCTCGCCAGTTCAGCGCGCTGTAGTCGGGCGTGATGATGACCCTCCGGGAAGCAAAGCTGAACCGAAGATAGACGCGATCACCCGGTTTGAATCCGAACATCTCGAAATGCGCGTCGATGGCGCGCATCCATGGCATGTATGGTTGGCCATCCTGGGGAAGGTCAGGCTTGTTGCTGAGGGTCAGCTCAACCTCGGGATACTGTTTGAGCTTCTTGGGACGTGACTTACTATTGGCGTTAGCCATCTTCCGACTCCGCTACTGAGTTGGTTGTGGTCAGCGGGTCGTATGGGTGGCAGCCCATGCGGCCCGCGCTTTTTGCGGTGATGCGAATCGAGTTTAAGCGAAGATGGGAGCTTGATGGGTACGTATAGTGTGGAATAGCCGAAGGGCATAGACGGGTAACTGAGGAATATGCCAATCGGACTTCGTGAAAAACTGCTAAGGTGCTCGATAGTTAAAGCGACTAGCTCATCCATTGCGACGTCTGGTTGCTCGCGGTGAAAGCAGCAGACGGGCGCCGGATAACATACTCATAATGCAATGCCACCACGCTAAAAGATAATGAGTCTATTCAATCCACATCATTCGAATGCGCTGCAGGTATTTAAGGCTGCACAGGATTTCAAGCAACAATGCCTGATCAATCAACAGTCACTCTTTGTGCCTCGACAGACGATCTGGACGACACCTCACTTTGAGAGTCTGGTTACAAATTTTGTCAATCAACCGGATGCGGGAGATAGCGGATTTTATAAAAAACTCGAATTACAATTATCTACGTGCACGGCTTTAGACGTTGCATTGATGGCCGAGATATTTTGGATTGTACAACTTCCTGCTATTAATCTACGACCGTCAACAAAGCTGAAAAGACTCGAAGAGATATGGAATATCAAGCCTGAGGCGGTCTTTCCTGCTCAGTCTGGCTTTCTCGAAGATGCGGTGCTTTCGGGACTCGGAAGTGCTGGACCAGGATACAATCAGTATCTTCCGTCTGAGATTGCATTTGCAGTTCAGGCCTTCGCCACGTTAGTGGCCATGCCGTTATCCAAACGAACGGAGCTGTTGAATGGCAACGGATTCGACTTCGCGAATTGGTTGAGTTCTATTCCGTCGGGGAAGGGGCGCCAACTTTATCACACGCTTTGCCATGTTTTGTTTCCTGAGTCATTCGAGAGGATATTCAGCCAGGACAACAAGAACAAGGTGCTGCGGGCGCACAAGATTTGGACAAAGGAGATGGCAGGTAACCGCCCGTTGCAGGACGCAGCACTTCTGGATCTGCGAAAAAGGCTTGAGATCCAGTTTCCTGGAGCTGTCGACTATTACGTGGCGCCGGTAGGTACGCTTTTGAAGGAGAAGCCGAATCAGCAGGCTCCGCAGAATTCCAACGTCTGCAATCTGGAGGCAGAAGACGAGCCCGAAATTGATGTTGAGGAACGTGACGGCACGCTGCCACCGCTTCGAGTTTCCGACAACGTAATTTTTTACGGTCCTCCAGGAACGGGGAAGACGCATAGGATGCAAGACTGTATGCGCGAAGCTTTCGACGCAGGCGAGGACTTCGCGTTCGTATCGTTCCACCCGAGCTACTCATATGAAGAGTTCGTCGGCGGTTTGAGGCCAATCGCCGCGCCGGGCGGCAACGGAATTGCTGTAGTTTATGAAAAGGGCCCATTCCGAAAGCTCTGTGAGCAGGCTCATGCCGACCCGAGCCGGCGTTTCACTCTCTTCATTGACGAGATTAACCGCGCGAACGTAGCCAAAGTCTTTGGCGAACTCATTACATTGATCGAACCATCCAAGCGCGCGAGGGCGGGAAGCGAGCCGAACGAGGGCGATGGCACATGGATTAGATTGGCGGGGGCGAAGGACGAAGAATTCAGCGTGCCCGATAATCTAGACATTGTCGCTTCCATGAATACCGCGGATCGATCCATCGCAACAATGGATGTCGCGTTACGAAGACGCTTCCGCTTCGTTGAGTGCCCGCCGCAGCCTGAACTCATCAGCAGTTCGCCAACCCTTGGCTCGGTCGACCTCTGCAAGCTCCTGACGCGTCTCAACGACCGGCTCGAGTTCATGCTCGACCGCAACCACGCCATCGGTCACGCGGCGTTCATGTCTATCGACGACTTACCTGAATTGCGGAGGCGGCTCGCAGAGCGTGTTATTCCACTGCTACAGGAATATTTTTTTGACGACATGGAGAAGGTCCGCTTAGCTTTGACGGGACGCAATAAACCGAGTGTCTTCTTTCTAGCGCGAAAGCTTACTTCAGCCGAGCTGTTTCCGGGCGGAGCGCATCTTGTTGGTAGCGCGGAGCGAGTATCGCTAACGGTGGGGGATCCGTCGTCGTGGACCGAAGCGGATATCGTCGCGTTGTACGAAGACGGCATGGCAATTGCGCCGGGCGAACCGACCATATCCTGATACACAGCTGAGACCATCGATGCAAGCTTTACGCACCGTGACGGCAGTCGAACATATGCTGATTCCCGTTACGGAAGATGCCATATCTTCTGCCGCATATATCACTTCCCGCGAGGCCGAGGCACTGCTCAAAATCAACGATGGAAATCCCGGGTTTTGTCAGCGGACGGTCGGAGGTGTGAAGCTTGCGCAGCATTGCGGCATTGTTAGGACCGAGTCGTGTGTACTTGAGATCCTGCCCAAGGTCGGCATCGCAAGCCATGGAGATGACGCATTGCGCGGGCGTGTGGCACTACTATCTATGCTGCATCATGCGGGCCGGCTTAAGGTATCTGAGATGGGCAGTGCAGAGCAAGGTGCAGTGCGCACGTCGCTGCTCGAGATTTTTGTTCGGGAATTTTTGCTCTGCGCACTCGGCGTCGCGCAGTCGGGACTTATCAGCCGCTATGTTTCTGAATTCGGAGACCTGACAGTGGTGAGAGGGCGCTTTCACGCGCAAAGGCATCTAACACATAATGTCTCGCGCCCTCATTTGTTTCATTGTGAGTATGACGAGTTCACTATCGACAATCCGTATAACCGCATTATTCGAGCTGCGCTCGATGCATGTCGTCATTGGGCGAAGCTCGCGTCGACGCAACGGCTTTGGTTCGAGTTGCACGCACGCATGACGAGTGTCGCGCAGGCTCGCGTGACGTCCGCCGATGTGCGGCGACTGCGTTACGACCGACAGACCTTGCGTTATCGCGCAGTCATGCAATGGTGTGAATGGTTGCTCGAACTGGCGAGCCCAGACCTACGCAGCGGAAACGCAACTGCGCCGGCACTGCTCTTCGACATGAATAAGCTATTTGAAGACTACGTGTGCCACAGGGAAGAGCTGAAGGAGGTGGAGTCATCGAGCCTGCTCATTCGACAAGGTCCGCAGCGCTCGCTCATCGAGCAGAACAAGCAGTCTTTCTTCACGCTCAAGCCGGATATCACAGTCTGGAAACGGGTTCCCGGGGAAACACAATACTCGCTCGACAGGATCGTCGATGCGAAATGGAAGTCGCTGAATCCGGACTTGGATGACTGGGGTATTGATGAAGCCGATATATATCAGATGCTTGCGTATTCCAAGAGATATCGTTGCGAGCGTCTCGAACTCGTATATCCTCGCCCCGTCGATCTGACTGAGCGAAATGTGCCGCCTGTTTTTCGTATTGACGATGACGAAGCCGGCTGCACCACCACGATTACGATATCGATGGCGTCGCTCACGTGAAGCGAAGTCGAGGCTTCGCACTGAATCAAGACACTGCGGATGTGTTGTGCGCGATTATTTCTGGTGGTACAGCGAGCGGTGCATTGGGTCGATTTTCGCTCCTCTCACGCGTGCTGTGCCACCTCGCTCTCGATTGGCAGCGGTAGACAACTACCATTAAGCCGCGACGGATCGTTCAGCTTTGATGGATGACTCTTTTAGGGTCGCAAGGCGCCGTTTGAGCGCTTCTGGCCAGAATTTCGGAGCTAGCTTCCCTAAATGTGGTGACACGTGGACTATTTCAAAACTACCGCCGCCCATCCAGGTTACGGTCTCGGTGATCCCTCCAGGGTCCTTTCCGTCAATTATCCTCTGCATTCTTGGTAGTAGAAAATCGAGGACGGTTTGCGTGTTACGTTCGGCTACTATCCATCGGCGACGCATCTTGTGTGCGACCGCGGCAGTCGTCCCGCTACCGCCGAATATATCGACCACTAACTCACCTGGGTTAGTTGCGATGTGAATGATTCGTTCCAGCAGCGATTCAGGTTTGGGAGTATCAAACACCTCGCTTTCCGGAAACATCGCCATCAAGTGGCGTTTTGCATCGTCATTCGTGCCCGTGTCTGTTGCGCCCCATACCGTAAATGGAACAAGTCCTCTGAGTTGATGTGCGAACAACTTTAAACGGGGTGAGCCGTCGCCGCCTTTAGGGAACCAGATTCGGTCGTCGGCGAGTAAGTCGAGATAAGTTTGCTCAGTCGCATACCAAGAACGCCCTCGCGGGGGATGAAGCACTTGTCCTGTTGGTGTAACAATTTCGTACTGCTGAGCTTTGCGGTATCCAGGTGCAGTGAACGGTGCGTCAGACCATGGGCCACGTGGATCATCGTCGCGATTCTGCAGCTGCGTCTCGTCTTTTGCGAGCAGATTTCGTGAGGTTTTCCACTTTTTGGGGCCACTTGGGGCGTACACCAGTATTGTGTCGTGATTCGACGAGAAGGCTGCGCGGGAATCGCGGGTGGTCTTTTTTTGCCACACGACCGAGGCAACAAATGCGTGATCACCGAAGATCTCATCCATGACGGCGCGAGCGCGGTGTACTTCGCTGTCGTCGAGGTGTACCCAGATGCTCGCATCTTCCGCGAGGAGCGGACGCAGCGCCGCGAGTCGGTCACGCATCATGCTTAGCCACATCGGCCGTTGCATAGTGTCGTTGTACTGGCGGAAGTTGACTTGCGTGTTGAATGGCGGATCGATGTATACGAGTCGAATGCCGCTGTCTAGAACCGTCGTTTGCGCCTTTAACGCCTCAAGAACGTCCAAGCCATCGCCGATCGCCAGCACGTTTGCGAGAGCACTCAGCGGACGCTCAGTGAGCGACTCAAGCTTGAGTCGCTCAAGCAAGCGGTGATCCGTAGGCTGTACCCACTCGTAGCTTGCCTCCCCAGACGCCTTTAGCAGCAACTCCTTGTTTGGCCAAACAAGTTGGATGTCGGACATGTTAGCTCCGAGTCTGGGAAGATCTAAAATAACCCTGTATTATGCACCCTTGACACGTAGATTGAAAGAGAAATTCCATGACGCAGGCTGTTTTGGACATGCTGTTCGACGCGCAGTGTGCGACCATGGTCGCTCCCACGCCGATCAAGCCGTTCATCAGGTGGGTAGGCGGCAAGTCGCGATTGCTTCCCCGGATCCTTCCATACGTACCCTCTAGCATCAAGAACTACTACGAGCCGTTTCTCGGCGGGGGGGCTGTTTTTCTGGCTTGCGCATCCCGCATATCCGGCCGTTCGTATCTCGCAGATCTCAACGAGCATCTCATCGCTGCTTGGGTTGCGATGAAAAGCCATCAATCGGAGCTTCGACCGCTGCTGGACTGGTATCTGAAAAACGATTCGAAAGAGTTTTATTACGAAGTTCGCTCAACTATCGCATCCTCGTGTACCGTGGAGAAGGCTGCTCGTTTTCTCTATTTGAATGGTGTTTCATGGAATCACTTGTGGCGAGAAAACTCTCGAACCGGTGCTATGAATGTTCCTTGGGGCGACCGTCGCTTTAAACTCATGGATGACAACACCATGGAGTCAGTTGGTGCTGTTTTGGCGGGGGCAAATATTGCTGTCGCTGACTTTCGCCAAGTACTTGACAGCGCCTTGCCTGGGGATTTCGTTTATCTTGATCCACCGTACTTGCCCGTTTTTTCTCGTCCAGACGTTGAAAAAGAGCCAACCGCGAAATTCAACAAATACACGGCGAAGACTTTCGAGACGCCCGATCTCATTGCATTAGCGGAAATCTGTGATAAATTGTCGCGCCGGGGTGTGCAGTGGGTTATGTCGAATCGCGATACTGAGTCAGTGCGCTCCCTATTTCCGGAGGCCGAGATTGTTCGATTTACGACTCATCGTTCGCTTGCAGCTCAGAGTCGACGAGAAGTAGAGGCACATCAATCACCGGAAGCAATTATTATTGGGAGAGTCTGAGTGGCTGCGCAACCGGTTGAATGGGTGCTGGTCGTCTATTATGGTCCGTCGGCGCATCGCGCGACATATGGGCGATTGGATAATACCAAATATACGAAAGACTATATTCAACTTTCAAAGAGAAAGGATTTTATCGAGATCCTTGGGCGGCTATTTCCAGAGAATGTGAGGGACGAAGGGGTGGTGCCGCTTACATATAAGTGGCCGGCGGCAACAACACTGGGCGCACTGGTATTTAATTCTGCGGATCGTCCGCATCTTAAATGGGAAACCAGCCTAGGCGCTCCGAATGCATGGAAGATGTCACTCACACCAGCGGAAGATGCTGCAGAGACAATTCCAGGTAATCCAGGGCATACTGACTTTGATGCTGCTGAGAACGAATTGGAATTGCTCGCAAGCCGCGGTGCTGGTCAGCCTTACTTAATGGCGATCAAGCTCCACGGCGAGCCTACAACGCTGCATTTGCGCGCGTATTTAAGTGGCCCGAGCACCAAATATGCTTGGGCCGACCTCAACGTTGCGCCACTCCAAATTCAAGAGCTAGCTATGAGGACGTCGCAGCGTTCAGCACTTGCATGGGGAACGTTTGCCGGCGGTGGGGTCGCTCCGAGCGCCGAAGTCAGGCATGCTCTTTCAAAGCTCGAGTCGTCAGATACACCTGTTGTTGCACTCGATGAACTCGACGTAGATGCGGGGCGAGGACTCGCCGCTTATCTTCGGCAGCCAGGATATGGGCTATTTTTTGATCCGTCTCAGAACCACAATGCGTGGACAATTTCTGAATCTCTGCCAGAGGGGCTCACGGCATCGATTAATTCACTTCTCGAAACGCTTAATGCACGGTACCCCGCCGCGGCACAAGGAGACGCCGTAGCCGAATCTGCGGAGACAGATCCTAGTGAAATTGAGGTATTTAAAAAGCAAATAAAAAATCACGATTATTGCGTTGCTGATTTGGTTGTTACGACCAAGACGCGCGGGAGCGCGCAAAAAGTATTTGCCAGTGCAGTCAAGGATAATTACGGACATCGTTGTGCAATTACGGGAATTGAGAGCAAGGATTTTCTTGTTGCTTCGCATATAGTTCCGTGGAGTGAAGATCAAAATATTCGACTTGATCCATCGAACGGAATTTGCCTTTCTCTAATTATGGATCGTGCGTTTGAGAGAGGGCACTTACTAATTGAGGACGACCTCACAGTCCGAGTCGATTGGGTTAGAGTTGGTGGTGATGCTGTGCTTCGGCGCCAGCTTGAACCGTATGATGGGCAGAAGTTAACGTCACCAACGACAGCGACTCCGCGTCCGGAATACCTTCAAAGGCGTCGAACACTTGTCTCGAAAGTTGATTAAATTCTGATCGGTGGTTGTGGAATATATTAGGATTGCGTCATCGATGATTCGTGCGACATCGAGCCGGTTTCGGGCGGCTTCGGTGAATTATTCATGACTGGTGGCACGGCGAATTTTCAGAAAAATTTCCCAAAAGCTAAAAGCCCACCGTAAAGGTGGGCCAGCATTTAAGTTTCCTTGGTGGGTTGCGGTGAAAACAAGGAATTAAACGTCAATATTCCCCGCCCTTAACGCATTGCTCTCAATAAACGCCCGCCGCGGCTCCACATCATCCCCCATAAGGGTAGTAAAGATCCCATCCGCAGCAATCGCGTCTTCGATCTGCACACGCAGCAGTCGCCGCACTGCCGGATCCATCGTCGTTTCCCACAGCTGCTCGGGGTTCATCTCGCCGAGCCCCTTATAGCGTTGTTTGGAGACGTTGCGTTCCGCATCCGCCAGCAGCCACTTCATCGCGCTCTTGAAGTCCGCCACGGCCATGCTGCGCTCACCGCGCTTGATGACCGCACCTTCGCCGATGAGCCCCTTGAACGTATTCGCGGTGGTCACGAGCTGCTGATAATCCGCCGTGTGCTGGAATTCCTGGTCGATGACCGAAACTCGCACGTTGCCGTGATGCGTACGCTCGACATGCAGCGACCGCTGTTCGCGAACCGGATCATACGAAGGCACGACTCGCACTTCGTTCTTCAGCGCTTCATCATGCAACGCAGCGTGCAGCGCCTTGGCCGAAGCCTCCGTCGAAGCCTCGTTGGAGAGGTCGATCACCACCCCGTCCATGACCGCTTCCAGCGCGGCCGGGTCATACAACCGGCTCAAGCGCTCGATCACGCTCTGCGACAGCAGATACGACCGCGCCAGCTCGCCAAGCGCATCGCCGGAAATTGCCGCCGCATTCTCACCCGGCACCAGCTCCGACCCTTGCAGCGCCAACCGCAGCATGTGCGCGTTGAGCTCCACGTCATCCTTCAGATACCGCTCGTCCTTGCCCGCCTTGATTTTGTAAAGCGGTGGCTGCGCGATGTACACGTACCCGCGCTCGATCATGTCCGGCATCTGGCGATACAGGAACGTGAGCAGCAGCGTCCGGATGTGCGCACCGTCGACGTCCGCGTCGGTCATGATGATGATGCGGTGATAGCGCAGCTTGTCGAGGTTGTAGTCTTCCTTGCCGATCCCGCACCCAAGCGCGGTCACGAGCGTAACGATCTGTTCCGACGACAGCAGCTTGTCATAGCGTGCCTTCTCGACGTTCAGCACCTTGCCGCGCAGCGGCAGGATCGCCTGGAACTTCCGGTCACGCCCTTGCTTCGCCGACCCACCTGCCGAGTCACCCTCGACGATGTAGATTTCGCACTTCGCCGGGTCTTTCTCCTGGCAGTCCGCGAGCTTGCCGGGCAGGCCGACGCCGTCGAGCACGCCCTTGCGGCGCGTCATCTCACGCGCCTTCCGCGCCGCATCACGCGCACGAGCAGCCTCGACGATTTTCCCGCAGATGATCTTCGCGTCGATCGGCGTTTCCAGCAGGAATTCTTCCAGCGCCTTCGCCACGACTTCTTCAACCGGCGCACGAACCTCGGAAGAAACCAGCTTGTCCTTCGTCTGCGAGCTGAACTTCGGCTCAGGCACCTTCACGGACAGCACGCACGACAGCCCTTCGCGCATGTCGTCGCCGGTCGTCTCGACCTTCGCCTTCTTCGCGATTTCGTTGTCGGTGATGTACTTGTTGATGACGCGCGTCATCGCGGCGCGCAGGCCGGTCAAGTGCGTGCCGCCGTCGCGCTGCGGAATGTTGTTCGTGAAGCACAGCACGTTTTCGTTGTAGCTGTCGTTCCACTGCATCGCGACTTCCACGCCCACGCCATCCTTCTCGCCGTTGGCGAAGAAAACGGTCGGGTGCAGGTTCGTCTTCGTCTTGTTGATGTACTCGACGAAGCCCTTCACACCGCCGGCGAACGCGAAATCGTCTTCCTTGCCCGAACGCAGATCGGTGAGACGAATCCGCACACCGTTGTTCAGGAACGAGAGCTCACGCATCCGCTTCGCGAGGATGTCGTAGTGATACTCGACCGTACCGAAAATCGTCGGATCGGCCATGAAGTGCACTTCGGTGCCGCGGTTCTCGGTGTCACCCGTCACCAGCATCGGCGACACTTCGACGCCATCAACCACCTCGAGCACGCGATCCTGCGCAACACCGCGGTGGAACTCCATGAACCGCTTCTTGCCGTCACGGCGCACCGTGAGGCGCAGCCAGCTCGACAGCGCGTTCACGCACGACACACCCACGCCGTGCAGGCCGCCGGACACCTTGTAGCTGTTCTGGTCGAACTTGCCGCCGGCGTGCAGCTCGGTCATCACGATTTCCGCGGCGCTCCGCTTCGGCTCGTGCTTGTCGTTCATCTTCACGTCGGTCGGAATCCCGCGGCCGTTGTCGGTCACGGAAATCGAGTTGTCGGCGTGAATCGTCACGTGGATGTCGTTGCAGTACCCGGCCAACGCTTCGTCGATCGAGTTGTCGAGCACCTCGAACACGAGGTGATGCAGACCGGTGCCGTCCGACGTGTCGCCGATGTACATCCCGGGGCGCTTGCGCACCGCTTCCAGACCTTCGAGGATCTGGATCGACGAGGCGCCGTAGCTGCTGTTATCGGGTTGCGAATTGTGCTGTTCACTCATGGATATCTTCCGGTTCTGCGAGGCCACTCAAGCGGCGGCGCGGTGCGTTTCCTTGCAAAAACGCCGGGCCGCTCCAGTTTTCCTGGCCCGTCCGAGGCGCCGTTAGGGCACCAAAGGGACGGGTTGTCGGTTCGCCATAAAAACGCCAAAGGGGCTTGCCGCCCCCTGGTGTGTGTCGTGATGTCGCGCGCGTCAGATGCGCATCGGCATCACGACATACTTGAACTCGTCGTTCTCGGGCACGGTAATCAGCGCGCTCGAGCTGGCGTCGCCGAGGCTCACCTGCACGGTGTCGACCTTCAGGTTCGCGAGCACGTCGAGCAGATACGTGACGTTGAAGCCGATGTCGACGGTATCGCCCTGGTAGGCGATTTCCAGTTCTTCCTGCGCCTCTTCCTGATCGGCGTTGGTCGACATGATCTTCAGCTGGCCCGGCGCGATGATGCAGCGCACGCCCTTGAACTTGTCCGAGGTGAGAATGGCCGCGCGTTGCAGCGAACGCTGCAGCTCTTCACGGCCGATCTCGAACGTGTTCTTGTGCGCCTTCGGGATCACGCGCTGGAAGTCGGGGAACTTGCCCTCGACGAGTTTCGACACGAGCTCGACCTGGCCGAACGTGAACTTGGCCTGGGTTTGCGCGATGTCGATGGTGACGGTGTCGTCGATGTCTTCGAGCAGGCGTTGCAGCTCGAGAATCGTCTTGCGCGGCACGATGACTTCCTGGCGGCCGAACGTGCCGCCTTCGATCTTCATCGACGAGAACGCGAGGCGGTGGCCGTCGGTGGCCACGGCCATCAGCTGGTCGCCGTCGACGACGAGCAGCATGCCGTTCAGGTAGTAGCGGATGTCCTGCTGCGCCATCGCGAAGTGCACCATGCCGAGCAACTGGCGGAACGACTTCTGCGGGACGGTGAGCGTGGCGCCGAAATCCTTCGCCTGCGCGACGGTCGGGAACTCGTCGGCCGCCAGCGTCTGGAGTGCGAAACGGCTCTTGCCGGATTGAACGGTGAGGCGCTTGTCGGCGAGCGACAGCGTGACCTGGCCGTCAGGCATCGCGCGCAGGATGTCGAGCAGCTTGCGCGCCGCGACGGTGGTCGCGACCTGGTCGCCGCCGACGCCGAAATCGGCGCGCGTGGTGATCTGCAGCTCCAGGTCGGTCGACAGGAACGAAACGTCCGAGCCGTTCTTGGTGATCAGCAGGTTGGCGAGGATCGGCAACGTATGGCGGCGTTCGACGATGCCGCTGACCGTTTGCAGCGGCCTGAGGAGGGTGTCTCGTTCGGTCTTGACCAGTTGCATAGAGTTCCTTCGTTGAGTAACGGCCTGCAGCGCAGCAGCCTCGCAGCGCCCCGCCAGCCGGGCTCTTGGCCCGCCACCACCGGGGCGGTCAAACCAGTATTGTGCCTCAAAACCGAACCGCCCCCCTTAAATTGGGGCGGAGGCCGAATTATCAAGCGCGCCGCGCGCTCAGCCCTTCAGCGTCTGTTCCAGCACGTGCAGCTCGTGGTTGAGCTGCGCGTCCTTGCTGCGTTCGTCGGCGATCTTGCGCACCGCGTGCAGCACGGTGGTGTGATCGCGCCCGCCGAACAGCTCGCCGATTTCCGGCAGGCTCTTCTGCGTGAGTTCCTTCGCGAGATACATCGCGATCTGCCGCGGCCGCGCGATGTTCGCGGGGCGCTTCTTCGAGTACATGTCGGCGACCTTGATGTTGTAGAAGTCGGCGACGGTCTTCTGGATGTTCTCGACCGAAATCTGCCGGTTCTGCACGGTCAGCAGGTCCTTCAGCGCTTCCTTGGTCAGCTCGATCGAGATCTCGCGGCCGTGGAACTTCGAATACGCGAGGATCTTGCGCAGCGCGCCTTCGAGTTCGCGCACGTTCGAGCGCAGGTGCTTCGCGACGAAGAACGCGACGTCCTCCGACAGGTTCACGCCTTCCGACTGCGCCTTGCGCATCAGGATCGCGACGCGCATTTCCAGCTCGGGCGGCTCGATCGCGACGGTGAGGCCCGAGTCGAAGCGCGAGATCAGGCGATCGTCGATGCCCGAGATTTCCTTCGGATACGTGTCGCTGGTGATGATCACCTGCGCCTTGTTCGCGACCAGCGCCTCGAACGCGTAGAAGAATTCCTCTTGCGTGCGCGACTTGCCGGAGAAGAACTGAATATCGTCGATCAGCAGCAGGTCGAGCGAGTGGTAGTAGCGCTTGAAATCGTCGAACGCCTTGCGCTGGTACGCCTTCACCACATCCGA
>NZ_JAAGPH010000182.1:0-12760 GCF_017104705.1 Burkholderia sp. Se-20373
CGCCGGCTTCGGCCGCGCGACGGCGTCCGCGCAGAACAGCCGGTCGCCGAAGAAGCGCGCGAGGCCCGTGCGCGCCAGCGCCGCCTCGACGTACGCGCGGTAGCTGTTGCTCGCGCAGGCCGTCGTCAGTTCAATCGCGGCCAGCGCCGTATCGATGCCGTCGACCATCGGCGCCTTGACGGCCGCCGCCTCGACCGCGGCGCGGATCTCGACGACGTCGTCGTTCGACAGCGTGCGGCCGAGCGCGTCGCTCGCGCCGGCCAGCACGCGCTCGATGCGCAGCCCGAGCAGCGGCATCACGGCCGGCCGCGCATCCGCGCCCGGCCAGCGGGCATCGAGTTCGCGCACGAGCACGTCGGCCGCCACCGCCTCGCTGTCGATCAGCACGCCGTCGCAATCGCAGATCAGGACGTTCGTCGCGGTCATTTGACGGCTCCGAACGTGAGCCCGCGCACGAGCTGCTTCTGCGACAGCCAGCCGACGATCAGGATCGGCGCGACCGCGAGCAGCGACGCCGCGGACAGCTTCGCCCAGAACAGCCCCTCGGGGCTCGAGTACGACGCGATGAACACGGTCAGCGGCGCCGCGTTCGAGCTCGACAGGTTGATGCTCCAGAACGCCTCGTTCCACGACAGGATCACGAGCAGCAGCGCGGTGGACGCGAGCCCCGGCAGCGCCATCGGCATCAGCAGGTAGACGATCTCCTGCCACGTCGACGCGCCGTCGATGCGCCCGGCCTCGAGGATGTCCTTCGGGATCTCGTTGAAGTACGTGAAGGTCATCCACACCGCGATCGGCAGGTTGATCAGCGTGTAGACGATCACGAGGCCAGATACGGTATCGAGCAGCCCCGCGTTCTTCCACAGCAGGTAGATCGGCACGAGCACGCCGACCGACGGCATCATCTTGGTCGACAGCATCCACAGCAGCACCTTCTGCGTGCGATGGTTCGGGAAGAACGCCATCGCGTACGCGGCCGGCACCGCGAACAGCAGCGAGATCACCGTGACGCCCGCCGAGATCAGCACCGAGTTCCACGCGAACGCGAAGTAGTTGCTGCGCGCGAACACCTCGCGGAAGCTGTCGAGCGTCGGGATGAAGAACAGCGACGACGCATACGCCTGCTGCTCGGTCTTGAACGCGGTGATCGCCATCCAGAAGATCGGGAAGAACAGCAGCAGCGCGATCAGCCACGCGAGGGTGCCGGGCAGCGCGCGCCGCACGAGGTCGAACACGGCCGGCACGCGCCGGCCCTCGAAGGTCAGGTCGCTCATTTCTCGTACTCTCCCTTCAGGTTGCGCGCGAGCATCCGCACGAGGAAGAACGACACGACGTTCGCAACCACGACGGCAATGATCCCGCCCGCGGACGCGAGGCCGACGTCGAACTGCTGCAGGCCGAGCGCGTAGATCAGGTAGGACAGGTTGGTCGTCGCATTGCCGGGGCCGCCGCCGGTCGTCGTGTAGATCTCCGCGAAGATCGACAGCAGGAAGATCGTCTCCATCATCACGACCACGGCGATCGCCCGCTTCAGGTGCGGCAGCGTGATGTAGAAGAACATCGCGATCGGGCCCGCGCCGTCGATGCGCGCCGCTTCCTTCTGCTCCTGGTCGAGCGACTGGATCGCGGTGAACAGGATCAGGAACGCGAACGGCAGCCACTGCCACGCGACGATGATGATCACGGCGGTGAGCGGGTAGTCGGCGAACCAGTCGATCGGCGTCATCCCGAGCGCGCGCATCGCGTTCGCGACGAGCCCGTACACCGGGTGCAGGATCATGTTCTTCCAGATCAGCGCGGACACCGTCGGCATCACGAAGAACGGCGCGATCGCGAGCAGGCGTGCGACGCCCTGCCCGTAGAACTTGCGGTCGAACAGCACCGACATCAGCACGCCGCCGATCACCGTGATCGCGAGCACCGCGCCGATCAGCACGAGCGTGTGCCAGATCGCGGGCAGGAACGACGGATCGGTCGCGAGGAAGCGGTAGTTGTCGAGCCCGGCGAAGCCCTTCACGTCCGGGTTCAGCAGGTTGTAGCGCGAGAACGAATACCAGATCGTCATCGCGAGCGGAATCGACATCCACAGCAGCAGCACCGCGACGGACGGCGAGACGAGCCAGCTCGCGCCGCCGCGCGCGCGGCGCGGCGCGCCGGGCGGCGACGACGCGTCGCCGACCGACGGCGCGTGAGCGTGGCTCAGGGGAAGACGCAGGTGACGCATGATCGGAGTCCCTCCGGTTGATGCGCGGGCGCGAAGGCCTGCCCGCCTGTCAGCTTCGACGACGCGCACCGTGCGCCACCGCGCACGGTGCGGGCCGCGTTACTTCTTGTAGCCGGCCTGCCGCACCGCGCGGTCGGCGGCGGCCTGCCCGGCGGCAAGCGCCTGGTCGACCGTCATCTGGCCGGCCACCGCACCGGCGATCGACTGGCCGACCACCGTGCCGAACGACTGGAATTCAGGAATCCCGACGTACTGCACGCCCGTGTACGGCACCTTCTTCAGCGACGGATCGTTCGGGTCGGCCGTCTCGATCGCCTTCAGCACGAAGTCCGAGAACGGCGCGGCAGCCTTGTACTCGGGGCGCTGATAGGTCGAGGTGCGCGTGCCCGGCGGCACCGACGCCCAGCCTTCGTCCTTGCCGACCATCTCGATGTACTGCTTCGACGTCGCCCACGCGATGAACTTGCGCGCGGCGTCCTGCTGCTTCGACGTCTTCGGCACGGCCAGCGCCCACGCCCACAGCCAGTGCGAACCCTTCGGCGTCGTGGCGACCGGCGCAGCCGCGAAGCCGATCTTGTCGGCCACCTGCGACTGCTGTTTGTTATAGAGCATCCCGGCCGCGACCGTCGCATCGATCCACATCGCGCACTTGCCCGATGCGGTGAGGGTCAGGTTCTCGTTGAAGCCGTTCGAGCTCGCTCCCGGCGGGCCGTCCTTCTTCAGCAGGTTCACGTAGAACGTGATCGCCTTCTTCCACTCGGGCGACGTCAACTGCGCATTCCAGTTCTCGTCGAACCAGCGCCCGCCGAACGTGTTCACGACCGTCGACACGTACGCCATGTTCTCGCCCCACCCGGCCTTGCCGCGCAGGCAGATCCCGTAGGTGCCCTTCGCCTTGTCGGTGAGCTTGTCCGCGAATTCGGCGATCTGGTCGTAGGTCGGCTGGTCGGGCATCTTCAGCCCCTTCGCCGCGAACAGGTCCTTGCGGTAGAACGTCATCGAGCTCTCGACGTAGAACGGCAGCGCGTACAGCTGGCCGTTGTACGACAGGCTGTCGCGCGCGGTCTTCACGATGTCGTTCAGGTCGTAGTCGGCGGGCAGGCCCGTCATCGGCGCGAGCCAGCCGCGCTTGCCCCACTGCGGCGCCTCGTAGGTGCCGATCGCCATCACGTCGAACTGGCCGCTGCCGGTCGTGATGTCGGTCGTCGCGCGCTGGCGCAGCACGTTCTCCTCGAGGATCACCCAGTTCAGCTTGATGTCCGGGTTCGCCTTCTCGAACGCCGGCGACAGCTTCTTCAACTCGATCATGTCCGGGTTGTTCAGCGTCGCGATCGTCACCGTGCCGGCGGACGCGGCGCAGGCCGCCGTCGCGAGCGCGGCTCCGGCGAAGCAGCGTGCGGCGGCGTCGAGCATCTTTCGTTGCATGGCATGTCTCCTGTGTTTGTTCGAAGTGTCGTCGGTACTGCGTTTCCTTCGCGGCCCGTCACGCCGGCCGCTGCATTCCGCACGCGCGCGCATAGTGCGCGATCACGTCGCGTATCCGGTGGCGCACCCACGCGCGCGGCGCTTTCGCGAGGCCGCCCGCGCGGCAGGCCGCGTACACGTCCGGCAACCACTGCGCGACGAGCGTTTCCGGCACCGGCTGCCGCGCGAGGTTGTCGAACAGTTGCTCGACCGCGGCCGCGACGGCCGGCTGCAGCCAGTAGTAGCGGATCCGGTCGCTATAGCTGAACTGGCGCGCGAGCCGCTGCTCGGTCTCGTCGCCGCGGTAGTACGGCGCCCAGTGCTCGGGCTGCGCGCGCATCGCGGCGTCGACGACGTCGCGCAACCGCGAGCGCTGCGCGACGTCGTCGATCAGCGCGTCCTCGATGAAGGTCAGCGCGAACAGCGCCTCGCGCAGCGCGAACGTCAGCGCAGGGCCGACCTTCAGCACCGCGAAGTGGTCGCGCACGAGCGCGGCGAGCGCGCCCTCGGTCTGGTAGTCGGTCGAATGCGCCTCGAACACGAGGCCCGGTGTCTGCAGGATACTCGCGCCGAGCGACGCCGCCTTGGCGCTGTCGTAATCAAGCACGTGGCGATCGTCGAAGTCGACGCCCGGCTGCGCGACGATCGCGACGACGCGCGTCCACGCGTCGTCGAGCCCGGCCGCCGCGAACGCGTGGCGGTGCGCGTCGAGCGTCGCCGCGATGCTGTCGCTGCGCGTGACCGCGATCTGCGCGATCGCGGCGTCGCCATCGTCGCCGCTGCCGCTGACTTCGCCGCCCGGTGTCGGCACCTCGGTGCCGATCACGTAGACGGGCGCGAAACCGGCGCGCGCCGCCGCGTCTTCCGCCGCGCGGCACAGCTCGGCCGCACGCGCGGCGATCGTGCGATCGTCGAGCCGCGCCGGATCGTCCGCGCACGCCATGCTCGCATCGAGGTGGATCTTTTCGAAGCCGGCTTCGACGTACGCGGCGACCATCGCCCTCGCTTCGCGCATCGCATCTGCCGCGCGACGATGCCGCCACGGGTTCGGGCCGAGATGGTCGCCGCCGAGCACCAGCGCCGACGGCGGCAGCCCGCAACGCTGCGCGATCGCGTCGACGTCGCGGCGGAAATCGGCGGGCGTCATGCCCGTATAGCCGCCCAGATGGTTCACCTGGTTGCAGGTCGCCTCGATCAGCAGCGGCGAGCCGTCCGCGCGCGCCGCTTCGCACGCGGCCTCCAGCACGAGCCGGTGCGCGCTGCAGACCGCATAGATGCCGCGCTGCGCGTCCGCGCGGTTCGCGTCGAAGATCATCCGCAGCACGGCGTCCGCGTGCGCGGGGCGCGAACGTTCGGCGAAGGTCGTCAGGCCGGACATGCGATACCTCGTTCGGTCAGGAAACGGTCGATATCGGCCGCGCTGGTGTTGCCCTCCATCGGGCCGCGCCGCGTGACCGCGATCGCCCCGGCCGCGTTCGCGCGGCGCAGCGCAACCTCGATCGGCACGCCGGCGACGAGGCTCGCGACCAGCGTGCCGCCGAAGCAGTCGCCTGCGCCGGTCGGATCGACTTCGTCGACCTGGAACGCCGGCGCTTGCGCACGGTGCGCGCGATCGAACGCGACGCTGCCTTGCGCGCCGCGTTTCAGCACGACCCGCTCGAGCAGCGGATGTGTCGCGAGCAGGCCCGCGATCGCGCGCTCGGCCGGCTGCGGCCCGCAGAAGAACGGCAGGTCGGCTTCGCTCGGCAGGAACAGATGGCACGCGGCGAGCATCGCGTCGAGTGCCGCGCGCATCGGGCGAAAGCTCAGCATTTCGGGCCGCACGTTCGGATCGAACGACACCTTCGCGCCGGCGCGCGCGGCCTCGATCACGCCGCGCTGCACGGCCGCGATCGCCGACTCGCTCGTCAGCGACGAGCCCATCACGTGGAAATAGCGGCAACCGTCGAACATCGCGGCATCGACATCAGACGCATCGACACACGCGGCCGCGCGGGTCGACAACGTGTACACGAAACTGCGCGAACCGTCGTCGCGATACGCGACGAACGCGGTGCCGGTCGGGCGCGCGACGCGGCGGATGCGCGCGACGTCGACACCGTCGCGTTCGAGCCGCGCGACGATCGCGTCGCCGAATGCATCGCGACCGACGCAGCCCGCATACGCGACGCTCGCGCCGAGCCGCGCGGCCTGGTCGGCGAAGATCGCCGGCGCACCGCTCGGGAACGGCCCCTCGAACAGGCCCGGCGCATCGAAACCCTGGCCGCGCTCGGCGGCGACGAATTCGGCGAGCAGTTCGCCGGCCACGACGATCTCGGCCATCAGGCGAGCCCTCCTCGTTCGACGGCGGCCGCGATGCACAGCGACGCTGCTGCATCGCTGGCCGGCCGGTGGGTGGCGCGTGCGAGCGGCGCCATCAGCTCATCCAGTTGCCGCCGTCGACGTTCAGCGTCTGGGCGGTGATGTAGTCGGCATCGGACGACGCGAGGAACAGCGCGGCCCCCGTCAGGTCGCCGGGCACGCCCATGCGGCCGAGCGGCACGGCTTCGCCGACGAGCCGCTTCTTTTCACCCAGCGGCCGGTTCTCGTAGCGCGCGAACAGTGCATCGACCTGCTCCCACATCGGCGTGTCGACGACGCCCGGCGCGATGCCGTTCACGTTGATCCGGTGCGGCGCGAGCGCGAGCGCGGCCGACTGCGTGTAGCTGATCACCGCGGCCTTGGTCGCGCAGTAGTGCGAAACGAGCGCCTCGCCACGACGCCCGGCCTGCGACGACATGTTGACGATCTTGCCGCCACGGCCCTGCTCGACCATCCGCTGCGCGACCGCCTGCATCAGGAAGAACAGCCCTTTCACGTTGACCGCGAACAGCCGGTCGAACACGTCCCACGATTCGTCGAGGATCGGCCGCATGTCGAACAGCGCCGCGTTGTTGAACAGGATGTCGACGCCGCCGAAGCGCTCGACCGCCGTGGCGACGATGCGCTCGATGTCGTCGCGGCGCGTGACGTCGGCGGTGACGGCCACCGCGCGGCCGGGGTTCGCCTCGATGAGCCGCGCGAGCGAGCCGCCTGCCGGCTTCAGGTCGACGAGCACGCAGCGCGCGCCCTCGTCCAGATAGCGTTGCGCGACCGCCTCGCCGATGCCGCTTGCGGCGCCCGTCAGGATCGCGACCTTGTCTTCCAGTCTCACTGGCTGTCTCCGGTTCGTTCTGCTTGTCGACGGCCGCGAGGTGAGCGAACGCTCGCCAACCGATCAATTGCTCTGTTAGTGATCGAATGATCGGATACGCGATTCGCGCTGTCAAGGCGACGTGACGGCTTTCTATGACGCGCTGCGGCACAAGGGCGCACCGTGGCGACCCGCCGCGCACGCCCGGCAAGGCGCGGCGCGCACGGTGCGGCGCGGTCGGATCGGCGATGAAGGGGACGGAGCGAGGACGGAAATGGGAATTCGCGCTGCACGGCGCGGCGATACGTTATATCATCGCCATACTTTGTTTCACGCCCTGCTTCATGCCATGGCTACCTCATCGTCCATTGACGCCCGGCTGTCCCGGGCCGACGCATTCGCCGCCGAGCACGGGCTCGCGTGGACACCGCTGCGCCGCCAGGTCTACGAACGCGTGCTGGCCGCGCAGCGCCCGATCGGCGCGTACGACCTGCTCGCCGAACTCGAGCCGCAGCGCGGCCGCGTGCCGCCCACGACCGTCTATCGCGCGCTGGATTTCCTCGTCGAGCACGGCTTCATCCACCGGATCGAATCGAAGAACGCGTTCTTCGCGTGCTGCGAAATCGGCGTGCCGCACGAAGGCCAGTTCCTGATCTGCGACTCGTGCGGCGACACCGTCGAGATTCCCGGCGGCGACCTCGCGAAGCAGTTGTCCGCGAGCGAGCCCGCACACGGGTTCGAAGTCCACCACCAGGTCGTCGAGCTGAGCGGCCTGTGCGGACACTGCAAGCACAAGCCCGTGCAACGCTGACGCATCTCGCGCGGCGCACGCGCCGCCCCTTCCAACGAGGAGTTCCATGTCCATTGCCCTGAAGCGCGCGCCGCGGCGTGCCCTGTCGCCTGTCCGCTGGCTCGCCGCCGCCGTCGCCGCGCTGTCGCTCGCGGCGCCCGCGTTCGCGCAGGCCGCGACCGTCAACATCGTGGCCGCCGAGAATTTCTACGGCGACGTCGCGTCGCAGATCGGCGGCAGCCACGTCGCGGTGACGAGCATCCTCAGCAATCCGGATCAGGATCCGCACCTGTTCGAAGCGAGCCCGAAGACCGCCCGCGCGCTCCAGCACGCGCAGGTCGTGATCTACAACGGCGCCAACTACGATCCGTGGATGAGCAAGCTGCTCGGCGCGTCGAAACAGGCGAAGCGCGCGACGATCGTCGTCGCCGATCTGGTCGGCAAGAAGGCCGGCGACAACCCGCACCTGTGGTACGACCCGGCGACGATGCCGGCCGCCGCGCGCGCGATCGCCGCCGAGCTCGGCCGCGCCGACCCGGCGAACAAGGCCGAATACGACGCGAACCTGCAGAAGTTCATCGCAACGCTGAAGCCCGTCGACGACAAGGTCGCCGCGCTGCGTACGCAGTACAAGGGCGCGCCGGTCACGGCCACCGAGCCCGTGTTCGGCTACATGTCCGACGCGATCGGCCTCGACATGCGCAACCAGCGCTTCCAGCTCGCGACGATGAACGACACCGAGGCGAGCGCACAGGACGTCGCCGCATTCGAGAACGACCTGCGCAAGAAGCAGGTGCGCGTGCTGATCTACAACAGCCAGGCTGAAGAACCGATGACCAAGCGCATGCTGAAGATCGCCCGCGACGGCGGCGTGCCGACCGTCAGCGTCACCGAGACGCAGCCGGCCGGCAAGACCTTCCAGCAATGGATGGCCGGCCAGCTCGACGCGCTCTCGGCCGCGCTGGCCGCCGGCAAGAAATAAACCCTCCGTCACGACATGACCGCCACTCCTCACGCACTCGCCGTCGATCGCGTCACGCTCGAACTGGGCGGACGCACGATCCTGCGCGACGTCAGCTTCTCGATCGAACCCGGCGAATTCGTCGGCGTGCTCGGGCCGAACGGTGCGGGCAAGACGACGCTGATGCGCGCGGTGCTCGGCCTCGTACCCGTGTCGGCCGGCACGCTGTCCGTCGGCGGCGTGCCGGTCGTGCGCGGCAACGCGTCGATCGGCTACATGCCGCAGATCCGCAGCGGCCTCGCGAACCGCCGGATGCGCGGCTACGACTTCGTCGCGATGGCCGCCGACGGCCACCGCTGGGGGCTGCCGCACACGAACGCGGCGACGCGCCGCGACGTCGACCGCGTGCTCGACCTCGTCGGCGGCCCGACGCTCGCGCGCCGGCCGCTGTCGGAACTGTCCGGCGGCGAGCGGCAGCGCCTGCTGCTCGCGCAATGCCTGCTCGGCAACCCGAAGCTGCTGCTGCTCGACGAGCCGCTGATCAGCCTCGACCCGAATCACCAGCGCGGCGTCGTCGAACTCGTGCGCAACGTGCAGCGCGAACTCGGCATCACCGTGCTGTTCTCCGCGCACGAACTGAATCCGCTGCTGAACGCACTCGACCGTGTGCTGTATCTCGGCAACGGCGTTGCCGCGCTCGGCACCGTCGACGAGGTGATCACGAAGCCGGTGCTGTCGCGGCTCTACGGTTCACCGATCGACGTGATGCGCGTGAACGGCAAGATCTTCGTGATGTCGGGCGACGTCGAGATCGAGAAGCACGATCACGAACACGAGGACGACGACGGTCATTCGCACGGCGGTGGCGGCGGCCACGGCCATCACCACCACGGACACGCTCATCCCGGGCATTCGCACGATGTTTGAATACGACTTCATGATCAACGCCTTCGCGGCGTCGGGGATCGTCGCGGTGCTCGCGGGCATCGTCGGCTACTTCCTGGTGCTGCGCGGGCAGACCTTCGCCGGCCATGCGCTGTCGCACGTCGGTTTCACCGGCGCGACGGGCGCGGTGCTGCTCGGCATCTCGCCGATCTGGGGGATGGTCGGCTTCACGCTCGCGGCCGGCATCGGGATGGGCGCGCTCGGCGAGAAGCTCGCCGATCGCGACGTCGCGATCGGCGTGATCCTGTCCGGTGCGCTCGGCTTCGGCCTGCTGTTCCTGCATTTCTATACGTCGTTCGCGACGCAGGTCACCGCACTGCTGTTCGGCAACGTGCTCGCGGTCAGCCACGACACGCTCGCGGTGCTCGCCGGCATCGGCGCGGTGAGCCTGCTCGCGCTCGCGCTGATCGCACGGCCGCTGCTGTTCGCGTCGTTGCAGCCCGAACTGGCCGAAGCCAAGGGCGTGTCGCTGCGCACGGTGTCGATGCTGTTCCTCGCGGTGTGCGCGCTCGCGGTGGCCGCGGCGACGCAGATCGTCGGCGTGCTGCTGGTATTCACGCTGCTGGTCGGGCCGGCCGCCGCCGCGCAGAACGTGACGACCCGGCTGTCGACCGGCGTGCTGCTCGCCGCGCTGTTCGCGTTGTTCGAAGCGTGGCTCGGCATCGTGCTCGCGTATCACACCGACTGGCCGACGAGCTTCTGGATCACCGCGCTGTCGGCGCTCGTGTACGGCGCGAGCCTGTTGCGGCGCCACTGAGCACCGCCAGGCGGATCGCCACCCGAAGGAAATAAAAAACGCCGGCGTGCCCGAGGGCAGCGCCGGCGTTTTTTTATGCGCCCGCGATCGCGACGCGCCGTATGCGTTACCTGCTTCCCTTCCCGCTCATTGTGCGAGCACGCGCGCGTGATGCGCAATGTGATCGGCGATGAACGTCGAGATGAAGTAGTAGCCGTGGTCGTAGCCCGGATGGCGGCGCAGCGTCAGCGGCTGGCCGGCCTTCGCGCACGCGGCTTCGAACACGTCGGGGTTCAGCTGGTTCGCGAGGAACTGGTCGGCGAGGCCCTGATCGACGAGGATGCCGTCCGCGAACTTCGGCGCATCGGCCCGCGCGACGAGTTCGCTCGCGTCGTGCGCCTTCCACGCTTCGCGATCGGCGCCCAGATAACCCGAGAACGCCTTCTCGCCCCACGGGCAGCGCGTCGGCGCGGCGATCGGCGCGAACGCCGACACCGACCGGTACAGGCCCGGATGGCGCAACGCGAGCGTCAGCGCA
Source organism: Burkholderia sp. Se-20373 (assembly GCF_017104705.1). Classification (NCBI taxonomy): domain Bacteria; kingdom Pseudomonadati; phylum Pseudomonadota; class Betaproteobacteria; order Burkholderiales; family Burkholderiaceae; genus Burkholderia; species Burkholderia sp. Se-20373. Next base: position 10,831 of record NZ_JAAGPH010000182.1, read on the forward strand.
CCATGCCCGCCCATCGAGTGGCCGAAGATCCCCAACCGCGCGCCGTCGATCGGCAGCTCGGCCGCGACGAGCGCGCGCAGCTCGCCCGTCACGTACGACTCCATCCGGTAATGCGCGGACCACGGCGCCTCGGTCGCATCGACGTAGAAGCCCGCGCCGACGCCGAAGTCCCATGCGTCGGTCTCGCCCGGCACACCCGCGCCGCGCGGGCTCGTGTCGGGCATCACGAGCGCGAGGCCGTGCTGCGCCGCGTATTGCTGCGCGCCGGCCTTGATCGCGAACGTCTCGTCGGTGCACGTGAGCCCCGCGAGATAGAACAGCGCCGGCACGCGGCCGTGCGCGGCCTGCGGCGGCAGGTACACCGAGAACTTCATCGGCAGGCCGATGGCCGACGAATCGTGACGGTAGAAACGCTGCTCGCCGCTGTGGCACGCATGCGAGGAAACGAGTTCGAGCATCGCGGTGCGCTCCCGGTCAGTACAGCACGACCGAGCGAATCGACTCGCCGGCCTTCATCAGGTCGAAGCCTTCGTTGATCCGCTCGAGCGGCAGCGTGTGGGTGATCAGGTCGTCGATGTTGATCTTGCCTTCCATGTACCAGTCGACGATCTTCGGCACGTCGGTGCGGCCGCGCGCGCCGCCGAACGCCGAACCCTTCCATTCGCGGCCCGTCACGAGCTGGAACGGACGCGTGCTGATTTCCTCGCCGGCTGCCGCCACGCCGATGATGAACGACTGGCCCCAGCCCTTGTGCGTGCACTCGAGCGCCTGGCGCATCAGCTTCACGTTGCCCACGCATTCGAACGAGTAGTCCGCGCCGCCGTCGGTGAGCTGCACGATGTGGTCGACCACGTTCTCGACTTCGTTCGGGTTGATGAAGTGCGTCATCCCGAACTTCTTCGCGAGCTCGACGCGCTTCGGGTTGATGTCGACGCCGATGATCTTGTCCGCGCCGACCATCTTCGCGCCCTGGATCACGTTCAGGCCGATGCCGCCGAGGCCGAACACGACGACGTTCGCGCCCGCCTCGACCTTCGCCGAGTACACGACCGCGCCGACGCCCGTCGTCACGCCGCAGCCGATGTAGCAGATCTTGTCGAACGGCGCGTCTTCACGCACCTTCGCGACCGCGATCTCCGGCACGACGATGTAGTTCGAGAACGTGGACGTGCCCATGTAGTGGAACAGCGGCTTGCCGTCGAGCGAGAAGCGCGACGTCGCGTCGGGCATCAGGCCCTTGCCCTGCGTCGCGCGGATCTTCTGGCACAGGTTGGTCTTGCGCGACAGGCAGAACTTGCACTCGCGGCATTCCGGCGTGTAGAGCGGAATCACGTGGTCGCCCTTGCGCAGGGTGCCGACGCCGGGGCCGACGTCGACCACGACGCCCGCGCCTTCATGGCCGAGGATCGCCGGGAAGATCCCTTCCGGATCGGCGCCCGACAGCGTGTAGTAGTCGGTGTGACAGATGCCCGTCGCCTTCACCTCGATCAGCACTTCGCCGGCGCGCGGCCCTTCCAGATCGACTTCCTCGATCGTCAGCGGCGCGCCCGCCTTCCATGCAATCGCTGCTTTCGTCTTCATCGTGTGACTCCTGTCTGTGTGTGAGGTCGGCCCGGTTCGGCGCGTCAGCGCTCATGTCGGCCGGCGCGGGTGCGCGAGCACCGATGCCGGTTCCATGCTTCGCACCGGGTTCCAGGCAAAGCGGTCGAAGCCGTGCCGCGCGGCATCGCGCACGGCGCGGCGAAAGAATCTCGTGCTCGCCATGATGGCCGGTCCGGCCGCGCATCGCGTGCGGGAAACGGTCGCCGGCTTGCCACGATGCGTCATCGCTGACGCAAAAGAACAAGTGTTCGAGTTTAAACGCCCGTCGTGAACCATGCATCCGTTCGCGCATACAGATCGATGAAGCGTGCGTGGCGCGCGGCCAGCG
>NZ_JAAGPH010000183.1:0-12768 GCF_017104705.1 Burkholderia sp. Se-20373
TGCCGCGGCCGCCGAGCTGGCAGCCGCCGCGCGCGCCGCGGGCCGGCGCGCCGGATCGAACACGAACGACAGCCCGACGCTGCCGAGGATCGCGACGGTCGCGACCACGGTCGCCATCGTCACCGGCTCGCCGAGCAGCAGCGCACCGAGCGCGACCGCGACGATCGGGTTCACGTACATGCAGCTGCTCGCGATGATCGGGCTCGTGTGGCGGATCAGGTAGCCGTACGCGACATACGCGGCCATCGTGCAGAACACCATCAGGTACAGGAACGCGAACACCGGCCCCACCATCAGGTGCTCGACGCGCTCGCCGACCAGCCACGCGACGAACGTCGAGATCATGCCGCCGAGGCCGATCTGCAGCGACGTGGACAGGAACAGGTCGGACGGCAGCTTGAGCCGCGTCGCGAGATGCGCGCCGCCGGCCCAGAACAGGGCGCCGGCCAGCACGCAGATCGTGCCGAGCGCCGAACTCTGCGCGGCCGCGCCGCCCGAATTCAGCACGACGATGCCGACCATCCCGAGCGCCACGGCCGACCACTCGCCTTTCGTGACCGGCCGCCCGGCAACCGCGGCGATCACGGTCGCGAACAGCGGCACCGTGGCCACCATCACCGCGGCCGAGCCGCTGCTGACCAGACTGATCCCGAGCGCGATCGTGCCGGACGACAGCGCGACGAGCATCGTGCCGACGATCCCCGCATTGCGGATTTCGAGCAGCGTCGGCCATTCGGGCTTGCGCCGCAGCGCGAAGATGAACAGGCCGATCCCGCCGAGCAGGTTGCGCAGCCCCGACAGCAGCAGCGGCGGGAACGACTGCAGCGCGAAATGCAGGCCGCTGTAGGTCGAACCCCAGACGAAATAGATGAAGACGAGCGCCAGCGCGACGCGGCCGCCGCGGCTTTGCGGCAGGCGGATCCGGAACGAGAAGCGGGCGAAGAAATCGAGGAGACGGTCGAGCGGCGTCATCGAGCAGCCTGCCCGCACGTCACGCCGCGTGCTCCGCTGAAAGACACCGGCGATGCCGGCAAACGGCCCTGGCGGGACCGGAAAGGCAGAGCGAACGTGCGGAACGACATGGCAGTGCGAACGGCGACGAAAAAGAACCGGCAAGCGGCGGCAGAGGGACAAAAAAACGCGCGCAACCGTTTCGGCTGCGCACGCTCGGCATTATGGCATCAAGGATTCGAAAGCATCGTCGGACCAGTCTGAAAGGATCGCGAATGATGTTTCCGCGCGACATTTCCCGGCCGGCGGGCCGGTGAAATCGGGGGCCGGATACGCGACACACGTGCGTTGCCACGATGTCGATCCGACCCGCCATTCACGCCATCCGTCGCGGTCGAGTCAGCCATCGGCCGAACGGCCAGTCCTGCGCGCCAGCCAGCACTTCCCCCTTATCGTGACGGTCGGCTCACGCGCCGCATGCGCTGAACGACCTTCCTTCGACCCCTGCACCGCCCATACAAAATTTTGTATAATTCGACCATTCTCCCGCCGAAGCCTGTTGTTTTCGTCGGCAGCGCGCTCGCGGATCTGCGCGGCTTTCCGCTGCCTGCGCGACGCGAAGCCGGCCACCAGATCGACCAGGTACAACGCGGGTTCGCGCCCGACGACTGGAAGCCGATGCGCACCGTCGGCGTCGGCGTGCGGGAAATTCGCCTGCGCGATGCGAGCGGCGCGTTCCGGATCATTTACGTCGCGACGTTCGCCGACGCCGTCTACGTGCTGCACTGCTTCCGCAAGCAAGCGACGCGCACCACCCGAACCGATATCGAACTGGCCGCCCGGCGCTATCGCGCGCTGACGATGGAGAGGAAACGATGACCACCGACCGTTATTCAAGCGTCTGGGACGCAATCGAGGGCCAGCCGGCCGAAGCCGAGAACATGAAGCTGCGATCCGAGCTGATGATCGCGCTCAAGCAGCGCATCGCGCAGCTCGAGCTCAGTCAGGCCCAGGCTGCGGAACGACTGGGCGTCACGCAGCCGCGCGTCTCCGACCTGATGCGCGGCAAGATCAACCTGTTCGGGATCGACGCGCTCGTGAACATGGCGGCGGCCGTCGGCCTGCGCGTCGACCTCCAGGTGCGCGAATCCGCGTGACGCGTCACGTGCGATGCCGCGATGCCCGACCCATCGCGGCACACGCATGCGCCACCACCTCCCGCCACGCACCGCACCGCAACGCCCCGCTCACGATCCGCCGAACCAGTTGTACCCCTGGTCGACCCAGTAGCCGCCCGGAAACGTATCGGTCACGAAGATCTCCATGATGTGCTTCGGATTCTTGTAGCCGAGCTTGGTCGGCATCCGCAGCTTCATCGGGAAGCCGAATTCCGGCGGCAGCCGCTGGCCGTCGTAGTCGAACGCGAGCAGCGTCTGCGGATGCAGCGCGGTCGGCATGTCGATGCTCTCGTAGTAATCGTCCGCGCACTTGAAGCCGACGTACTTCGCCCGCGTGTCGGCGCCGGCGCGCGCGAGAAACGCGCCGAACGGCGTGCCGCCCCAGCGACCGATCGCACTCCACCCTTCCACGCAGATATGCCGCGTGATCTGTTCCGCGTGCGGCAGCGCATACAGTTCGTCGAGCGTCCACACGCGCTTGCCCGTCACGCGGCCGGACAGCACGAGCCGATACGTCGACGCGTCGACGTGCGGCACGTCGTCGATCCCGTAGTACGCGTTGAACGGGAACGGTCGCGTGATGTCGGCTTCGGTGTAGGTCGGCGCGAGCCGCTCGCCACTGAACAGCCAGGCCTGCACGCGGTCGTTCATGCGCGACACCGTCTCGAGGAACGTGTTGACCGACGCGTCGTCCTTCAGCGTGCAGCCGGTCAGCATCGTCAGCCCGCCGAGCGTCAGCACGCGCCGGTTGAACAGCCGCCGCGACGGCATCTCGAGCTCGCGGCGCACGTCGAGTTCGAGCGACTTCCGGTCGAGCGTCCAGCGCGAACCGTCGCGCTTGGTTTCGGATTCCGACATGATGATTTCCTTCACCGAGGTTGACGGGTCAGCGCCCACGCAACATCGCGAGCAGCGAGCGCGGCACCAGCAGCGCCATCGCAACGTGAACGACAATGAATCCGACGAGCAGCGACATCGCCCAGAAGTGCACGACACGCGCGTTGTCGTAGCCGCCGAACAATTCGCGCAGCAGCGGGAATTGCACGGATTTCCAGATCGTGAGCCCCGACAGCACCAGCACGACGAGATCGACGATCGCGGTCAGGTAGGCGGCGCGCTGCACCGCGTTGTACACGCTCAGGTCGGCGTGCGACAGCCGCCCGCTCACCGCGGCACGGATGTCGCGCCAGATCGACGCCGGCGTGACGGGCAGCATCTTGCGCGCGAGGCGCCCCGTCGCGATCGACATCGTCAGATAGAACAGTCCGTTGAAGACGAGCAGCCACATCGCCGCGAAATGCCATTGCAGCGCGCCGCCGAGCCAGCCGCCGATCGTGATCCCGTGCGGGAACGTGAACGGCGGATAGATCGGCGACGCGTCGTAGATGCGCCAGCCGGACAACACCATCAGGATCGCCGCGAGCGCGTTGAGCCAGTGGCTCGCGCGCACCCACAGCGGATGGATCGGGCGCGCGGGCGGCGTGGCGGCCGCGCGCCCGGTGGCGGGAACGGTTTGCATGATGAAGACTCCCGGAATGAGTCGACGGGACGCGATGCGGGCGGCCGCCGTGCGATGCACGCGCCGGCCGCGCCGCGTCCGCCTTTCGTCAGTTCGACGGCGCCATCTTGTCGCCCGACGGCTTGCCCATCTCGTCGTGCGACATCGCGTCCTTCTTCATCGCGTCTTTCTTCATCGCATGCTTCTTCATGCCGTCCTTCTTCATCGCGTCGTGGCCCATTGCATCCTTGGCCATCGCGTCGTGGCCCATCGCGTCCTTCGACATCGACGAGCCCGGCTGCGACATCGCATCGTTCTGCGCATACGCGCCCGTGGCGATCGTGGCGAAAGCGGCGACGCAAGCGGCAATCAGTACTTTTTTCATGACATCTCTCCAAAACAACATGGGTTTAAGGAGCCGAATAGACGGACGACGTCGCGGGAAATGACAGCCGCTGCGAAAATTTTTTTGACGTTGCGCGAAAGCGCGCCGTGCTGCACCGCATTGCCGTGGCCGGCCAGGCCGGGAGGCCATGCGGCGGCGACGCGCGCTGCCATTTCGACGGGCCACCGTGCCGCCCGCCATGCTGCGGCCGCACCGGGGCAGCCGATCCTCTCCCGGTTGAAACCGCCGCCAAGCCAGTGTATCGTGTGCCCTGCTAACGCGGGGGTCCTGCAATGCGCCCGGTCAAACAACCGGCATTGCGGGTGAGAAATACCCTTTGAACCTGATCTGGATAATGCCAGCGCAGGGAAGCGTACGGATTTCGCCGCTATCCTTCTGACGAAATCCGCCGCCTCACCAAGCCTCGTCTCCTGCTTAGCTCGAGCCCCACATACGTCAAGGGCTCCGGGCAAGCGCCGAAGCGCCTGTCCGGCGCTCACACAGGAGATTGCATGAACGCCAATCCGAAGTTTCTGTCCGCCGACGCTCATGTCGATGCCGCGGCCGTCGCCCCGCTGCCGAATTCGCGAAAGGTCTATGTAACCGGCTCGCAGCCCGACATCCGCGTGCCGATGCGTGAAATCACGCAGGCCGACACGCCGACCGGCTTCGGCGGCGAAAAGAATCCGCCGATCTACGTGTACGACACGTCGGGCCCCTACACCGATCCGGACGCGAAGATCGACATCCGCGCGGGCCTGGCCGCGCTGCGCCAAGGCTGGATCGAGGCGCGCGGCGACACCGAAGTGCTCGGCGGCCTGTCGAGCCAGTACGGTCTCGAGCGCGCGGCCGACCCGGCCACCGCCGACCTGCGCTTCCCGGGCCTGCACCGCAACCCGCGCCGCGCCCAGGCCGGCAAGAACGTCACGCAGATGCACTATGCGCGCCAGGGCATCATCACGCCGGAAATGGAATACATCGCGATCCGCGAGAACCAGCGCCGCGCCGAGTACCTCGAGAGCCTGAAGGCGAGCGGCCCGAACGGCGCGAAGCTCGCCGCGATGATGGGCCGCCAGCACCCGGGCCAGGCGTTCGGCGCAGCGGCCTTCGGCGCGAACGCGCCGGCCGAGATCACGCCGGAATTCGTGCGTTCGGAAGTGGCGTGCGGCCGCGCGATCATCCCCGCGAACATCAACCACCCGGAATCCGAGCCGATGATCATCGGCCGCAACTTCCTCGTGAAGATCAACGCGAACATCGGCAACTCGGCCGTCACGTCGTCGATCGGCGAGGAAGTCGACAAGATGACGTGGGCGATCCGCTGGGGCGGCGACACGGTGATGGACCTGTCGACCGGCAAGCACATCCATGAAACGCGCGAGTGGATCATCCGCAACAGCCCGGTGCCGATCGGCACGGTGCCGATCTACCAGGCGCTGGAAAAGGTCAACGGCAAGGCCGAGGACCTCACCTGGGAAATCTTCCGCGACACGCTGATCGAACAGGCCGAGCAAGGCGTCGACTACTTCACGATCCACGCGGGCGTGCGCCTGCAGTACGTGCCGCTCACCGCGAACCGGATGACCGGCATCGTGTCGCGCGGCGGCTCGATCATGGCGAAGTGGTGCCTCGCGCATCACAAGGAAAGCTTCCTGTACGAACACTTCGAAGAGATCTGCGAGATCATGAAGGCGTACGACGTGAGCTTCTCGCTCGGCGACGGCCTGCGCCCCGGCTCGATCTACGACGCGAACGACGAAGCGCAGCTCGGCGAGCTGAAGACGCTCGGCGAACTCACGCAGATCGCGTGGAAGCACGACGTGCAGGTGATGATCGAAGGCCCCGGCCACGTGCCGATGCAGCTGATCAAGGAGAACATGGATCTCCAGCTCGACTGGTGCAAGGAAGCGCCGTTCTACACGCTCGGGCCGCTGACCACCGACATCGCACCGGGCTACGACCACATCACGTCCGGCATCGGCGCCGCGATGATCGGCTGGTTCGGCACCGCGATGCTGTGCTACGTGACGCCGAAGGAGCACCTGGGCCTGCCGAACAAGGACGACGTGAAGGAAGGCATCATCACGTACAAGCTCGCCGCGCACGCCGCCGACCTCGCGAAGGGCCACCCGGGCGCGCAGGTGCGCGACAACGCGCTGTCGAAGGCGCGCTTCGAGTTCCGCTGGGAAGACCAGTTCAACATCGGCCTCGATCCGGACAAGGCGCGCGAATTCCATGATGAAACGCTGCCGAAGGATTCCGCGAAGGTCGCGCACTTCTGCTCGATGTGCGGCCCGCACTTCTGCTCGATGAAGATCACGCAGGACGTGCGCGAGTTCGCGGCGCAGCAGGGCGTGTCGGAAACCGAAGCGCTGAAGAAGGGGATGGAAGTGAAGGCGGTCGAGTTCGTCAAGACCGGCGCCGAGATCTATCACCGTCAGTAAACGAACGCGCGATCCGGCGCTTTCGCCGGATCGCCTCGCCACGCACGAAGCCCGCTTTCGAGCGGGCTTTTTTGCGCATGTCGCATGCCTGCCGGCCCATGCGAAACAATTGATTACGAAACCGCGCGAGCCTTAACAAGTGCTTACAGCAGCGTCGGGGGACGGCGCGTAGATTGGGTTCATGCGCGGCCGCCAGCCGGTCGTGCGCCTTCCCGTTCACTACCACAAGGACAACGATCATGAATTCGATTCGGCGTTTTGGGGTATGCGCGCTCCTCGTCGCGACAGTGGCCAGCCTGTCGGCCTGCGATTCGATGTCGCGACGCCAGCGCGATACGGCAATCGGTGCGGGTGTCGGCGGCGTCGCCGGCGCGGCGATCGGCGGCAACGCACTGTCGACGCTGGGCGGCGCGGCGGCCGGCGGCATCATCGGTAACCAGGTCGGCAAGTAAGCACTCCGACATCGGCCGGCTGGGTGTGGTCGCCCAGCCGCAGGCCGGGAGGTTCAACGGCGTTTCCGCGGTGCGGAAGCGCCGTTTTCGTCTGTCGTGCCGCAACACGCGCGGCCGCTCCACCCGGAAATGATCGGTTACCGTTTCTCATACCGTGTCATCGGGACTCGGCCTAAGCTTCAAGCATCTGCCGATAGCCGGCTCCGCCGGAGACACATCATGAACAGGACCCTCGTCGCCGCGGCGCTTGCCTGCACGACGCTTGCCGGCTGCTACTACCCGTACGGCTATTATCCGGGCGGCTATTACACGGCGGCGCCGATGCCGGTACAGCCCGCGCCCGTGTATGTCGATCCGGCCCCCGCCTACTACTATCCGGCGCCCGCCTATGCGCCAGCATGGGGCGGTTATTGGGGCCCGGCGCTGTCGCTCAATTTCGGCTTCGGCGGACGCGGCGGCTGGCGCCATCACTGATCTGATCAGCCGCGCCGCATGTGGCGGGGCGTCCGCCGCCCGGCGGCAAACCGGCGGAATGACCGTTTCTTGTCGTTTCATCCAATCGTGAAACGGCGGGCGGTAACGCGGTGTAAGATTCCTCGCATCCCGTCCCCGCCCTCGCCGATCGATGTCGCCCAAGAACGCTTTCCTGCTGACCGTGCTCGCCGCCCTGTGGGGCGCGTCCTTCCTGTTCATCCGAGTCGGCGTCGTCGATTTCGGCGTCGCGCCGCTGATGGCGTTGCGGGTAGGCATCGGCGCGCTGTTTCTCGCCGGCTTCGCGCTGACGCGCTTCAAGCCCGCCGATCTCGGCGCCCGGCTGCGCCGTCATGCGTGGCCGTTGTTCGTCGTCGGCGCACTGAACTCGGGCATTCCGTTCTGCCTGTTCGCGTTCGCCGAACTGACGCTGTCGGCCGGCGTGACGTCGGTGATCAACGCGACGACGCCGCTGTGGGGCGCGCTCGTCGCCTACCTGTGGCTGAAGGACAAGCTGTCGCTGCCGCGCGCGCTCGGGCTCGTGATCGGTTTCGCCGGCGTGCTCACGCTCGTGTGGAACCAGATCGCGAATGCGCACGGCGAAACGGGCGCCGCCGCGACCGCGCTCGCCGCCGCCGCGGCGCTCGGCGCGACGCTGCTGTACGGCATCGCGGCCAATTACACGAAGCGCAAGTTGACCGGCGTCGATCCGCTCGTCAACGCGACCGGCAGCATGATCGGCTCGACCGTCCTGCTGCTGCCGTTCGCGATCGCCACCTGGCCGGCCGCGCCGGTCAGCGCGCACGCTTGGGGTTCGGTGCTCGCGCTGGGCATCGCTTGCACCGGCATCGCGTATTTCATCTTCTTCCATCTGATCGCGCACATCGGCCCCGCTCGCGCGATTACCGTGACGTTCGTGATCCCCGTGTTCGGCCTGCTGTGGGGCGCGCTGTTCCTCGGCGAACACGTGTCGGCCGTGATGATCGAAGGCTGCGTAATCGTGCTCGTCGGCACCGCGCTCGCGACCGGCGCGATCAAGCGGATTCCCGGGATCCGGCCGCGCGGCGGCGAAGCGACCTGACGATACATTCGGGTGCACGCGCCGCCATCGTTCACGCCGTGATGCCTGACGACCGGGCGCCGACTGTTCATCGCCGCGCCCGCCGATAGTGCCGCGGCGCGACCGGCATTCGTCTGACGGCGACCTTCGCTCGCCACCTGCCGGCCGCCGGGATTTCCCGCCACGCCACGCATGCCGCCGGATTGTCATGTGCGGCGGGGACGCCCGACGCGACGCGGCGATCATGCGCGGCGCGCATGCGAGCAGCGCCGCCCGCAGTCGCGTTCCCGCGTGCGTCTGGAGTTTCCCTGATACGCGAGCGGCCACGTTCCCGTTACACTCCGAACACTTACCCGCAGAAGGCGGTCTCGATGCCCCACGTCCTTTCGCGTCCGCCGGCGCGTGCGACTGCTTCAGCGTGGCGGCGCGCTGCCGTTCCGCCGCTCACTCCCGGGCACCGTTGACATGAAGCCCGCCCGCGACCTCTCGCTCGACGCCCTGCTCGAACGCCTCACGCCGACACCCGGCGGCTGGGTCGCCACCTATCGCACCACGACATTGCGCAGCGTGTTCCAGCCCGTGCTGTCGATCACGCACAAGCGGGTCGTCGGCTACGAAGCGCTGCTGCGCGTCGTCGATTCGAACGGCGCAATGATCTCGCCCGCCGCGCTGTTCGACAAGACGCGTGCCGACGCCGACGCGCTGCTGCTCGACCGGCTCGCGCGCTGCCTGCATACGGCCAACTTCGTCGCGCAGGGTATCGGCGACGGCTGGCTGTTCCTGAACGTCACGCCGCGCGTGCTCGACTCGGGCCTCGTGCAGCGCGAATTCGTCGAGGCGCTGTGCCGGCATTTCGCGCTGCCGCCGAACCGCATCGTGCTGGAAGTCGTCGAACAGCCGTCGCGCGACGAAGCCGCGCTCGCCCGCACGATCGACATGATCCAGCATCGCGACTTCCTGATCGCGATCGACGACTTCGGCACGGGCTTCTCGAACTTCGACCGCGTGTGGCGCACACGCCCCGACATCGTCAAGCTCGATCGCTCGCTCGTCGTACGCTCGACCGGTTCGGCCGAGGATCGCCGCATCATGCATCACCTCGTGTCGATGCTGCATCAGGCCGGTGCGATGGTGCTCGCCGAGGGGGTCGAGAGCGACGATTCGCTGCAGGCGCTGATGGAAGCCGACATCGATTTCGTGCAGGGTTTCCAGTTCGGCCAGCCCGATGCATCGATCGCCCATGCCAGCGCGGCAGCACCCGCGATGCTCGACGCCGCGTGGCAGCGCTTCATCGCGCGCCGGCACACGCCGGTTGTCGCCGAGCAGCCCGGCTTCGACGCGATCGAGCGGCTCGTGCTATCCGGCGCGGCGGCGTTTTCCGCAAGCGGCAACCTGCAGGACGCCGCGCAGCGCGTGTTCGCGGTGCCGGCCGCGCGCCGCGTGTTCGTCACCGACGAAACCGGCGAGCAGTTCCTGCCGTCGATCGGCGCGCGCGCCGACGACGGCCAGGCGGGCGTCACCCGCCTCTCGCCGCTCTTCCCGGAAACCCACAGCAACTGGTCGCGGCGCCCGTATTTCCAGCGCGCGATCGCCGCTCCCGGACGCGTCGCGCTGATGGGCCCGCACTTCTCGCTGACGGAAGGCCGCGACTGCTATACGGCCGCCGTCGCGATCCGCGCGCAGAGCCGGCTGGTCGTGTTCTGCGTCGACTTCGTGCTCGACAGCGCCGGGACCGTCATGCGGTAACCGGTGCGACGGCGAGCGTTCGGCTGTCGCGCCCGTCGTTCGTCGGCTCATCCATTCGTCAGTCGGTCACCTTCCCTCTTCCCGACTTCACCACGCTGCGGCGCGACTTGTGCTCGAGCCGCCGCTCCTTCGACGCACGCGTCGGCCGCGTGGCGACCCGCGCGCGCGGCGTGAACGCAACGCCGCTGATCAACGCATCGAGTCGCGCCAGCGCGGCTTCGCGATTCTTCTCCTGGGTGCGATATTCCTGCGACTTGATCACGACGATGCCGTCACGCGTGATGCGCTGGTCGGACAATGCAAGGAGCCGCTCCTTGATGACGGGCGGCAACGACGACGCGCGGATATCGAAGCGCAGGTGGATCGCACTCGACACCTTGTTCACGTTCTGCCCGCCCGCGCCCTGCGCGCGCACGGCCGTCCATTCGACTTCGGCCGGATCGAGCGTATAGCGGATCATCATCGCGCAGCCTCCCGGCGCCGTGCAAGCGCCTCGTCGACGCGTGCCGCGAGCCCCGAATCGCGCTGCGTCCGCGTCGCGACCGCCTGCGCGAGCACGCGCCGCGGCCCGATCACCTGCACGCGCGTGCGGGCACGCGTGACGGCCGTATAGACGAGCTCACGCGTGAGCACGCGGCCGAACGACGCCGGCAGCACGAGCGCGGCTTCGTCGAATTCCGAGCCCTGCGACTTGTGGACCGTCAGCGCGAACGCGGTTTCGTGCGGCGGCAGCGCGGCCGGCGACACCGCGCGCGGTGTGCCGTCCGCGCGCCTGAACCACACGCGCAGCACGCCGTGCGCGTCGGGCAGCGCAATGCCGATATCGCCGTTGAACAGCCCGAGCGCATAGTCGTTGCGCGTCACCATGATCGGCCGCCCCGTGAACCAGTGCGCGCCCACCGCCAGCGGCACCCGCGCCGCGTGGCGCACGTGCGCGGCCACGAGCGCATTGACGTGCTCCGCGCCGCGCAAGCCGCTGCGGGTCGCGCACAGGATCCGGAACCGGTTGAGCGCGTCGAACAGCGGCAGCGGATCGGGCACCGGCGCGGCCAGCGTGTCGCGCAACGCGTCGAGGTAAGCGCCGAAGCGCCGCGCGAGCCGCTCGACCGTCGTCGACGCGAGCGACTCGCCCGCATCGTCGTGGAATGACGCGGCGGCCGAATCGTCGGCGGGCAGCGCGTCGAGCGCGGCCTGCACGTCGCCGCTGCGGATCGCGAGCGACAGCCGGCCGATCGGCGAATCGAGACCGAAGCGGTAATTGCGTTCGAGCCAGACCACGCAGTCGGCGAGCGGTGCGGGTGCAGGTGCGGGCGTGGCTGACGCGGTGGCGGGTTCGCCCGGCGGTATCGATGTGACCGATGCAAGCGCCACGTCGCCCGCGTCGAACGGCGGCAGCTCGACCGCGTCGAGCCACGCAAGTTCGTCGACCTCGATCCACGCAGGGGCCTCGCCTGCCGCGCCTGCCTCGCCGGCCTCACCCGGCTCACCGGTTTCGGTCAGCGCCGGACCTGCGGCCTGCGGCGGCGCGACGCTGGACGGCGGACTGTCGTCATCCTGCGGTTCGTCGTCGAAGAGCGATGCCTGTCGCACGTCGACTTTCCGGCGCGACGCTGGTTTGCGCGCGGCGGCCGCGGCAGGCGCCGGTGCCTCGACCGCAGCAGAAGCCGGATGCGCAGCGGGAGCGGCCGCGGTCGAGGCTTCGTCCCGCACCGGCAGCGCCGCGACGAATGCGGCCTCGTCGATGCCGAGCGCCTGCGCGATGCGCGTGCGCGCCGCGGCGGTAAACGCCGGCCGCGCGCTCAACTCTGCAAACACGGCGCCCGCCTCGACCGCGGCCAGTTGGTCCTTGTCGCCGAGCAGCACGAGCCGCGCACCCGGCGCGAGCGCATCGAGCAGATGCGCGGCGAGCGCGACGTCGATCATCGACGCCTCGTCGACGACGATCAGGTCGTACGGCAGCGGATTGTCGCGATGATGCCGGAATCCGGCCGCCCCGCCGCCGCCCAGCAGCCGGTGCAGCGTGAACGACGTCTCCGGCAGGCGCGCCGCGAGTTCGGGCGGCAGGTCGCCGGCTCGTGCGTGCAGCGCTTCCTGCATCCGCTGCGCGGCCTTGCCGGTCGGTGCGGCCAGCGCAACGCGCAGCCCCGGATGCGCGTCGAGCAGACAGGCCAGCACACCGACGACGGTTGTCGTCTTGCCCGTGCCCGGGCCGCCGCTGACGATCGTCACGCGGCCCGTCAGCGCGACGATCGCCGCGACGCGCTGCCAGTCGACTTCGCCGGTTGCCGGCCCGAAGTAACGCGCGAGGCTGTCGCGCAACCGGTCGGGCGCGAGACCTTCGTCCGGCGCGGCCACGCCGGCCTGCGCGACGAGCGCATCGGCAAGCCGCCGCTCGTAGTCGAAATAGCGCGACAGGTACAGGTGGTCGTGGCGGTCGACGATCAGCGGACGCTCGTCGCCGCGTGCGAGCGTGCCGAACGCGACCACGCCGCTCGCGGCAAGCGCCGCGCGGACTTCGTCGAGCGGGGCTTCGTAGCGCTGCGCGAGCGCGCCGAGCGCGACGCACACGTGGCCGCCCGCGGT
>NZ_JAAGPH010000184.1:0-12537 GCF_017104705.1 Burkholderia sp. Se-20373
TCGTCGCCCGCGCCCGCGTCGTGCCAGCGGATCAGCTCGTCGGCGACATGCTCGGCCGTGCCGATGAAGTTCGGGCGCGGCGTGGCGACCGCGAGCGCCGTCTCGCGCAGCGACAGGCCTTTCTGTTTCGCGTCGGCCTTGATCCGGTCGGTGGTCGAACGGAAGCTGTTGCGGCCGAGCTCGCCGAGTTCCGGGAACGGCGCATCGAGCGCGTACTGGGTGAAGTCGTGGTGATCGAAATAGCGGCCGAGATACGCGAGGGCCTCGTCGATCGTCAGCAGGTTGCGGATCGCCTGGTATTTGTCCTCGGCCTCGGCTGCCGTGCGGCCGACGATCGGCCCGATGCCGGGGAAGATCTTCACGTCGCTGCCTTGCCGGCCATGTTCGGTCGCGCTCTGCTTCACGCGCCGCGTGAACGCGGCCGTTTCGTCGAGCGACGGCGAATGCGTGAACACCGCATCCGCATACTTGCCTGCGAGCGCGATGCCGGTGTCCGACGAACCGGCCTGGAAGATCACCGGCTGCCCCTGCGGCGAGCGCTGGATGTTGAGCGGGCCCGCGACCTGGAAGAAGCGGCCATGGTGGTCGAGCGTGTGGAGCTTGTCTCGATCGAAGAAGCGGCCGGTCGCGCGGTCGCGCACGAAGGCGTCGTCGTCCCAGCTGTCCCACAGGCCCTGCACGACGTCGAGGTATTCGTCGGCGATCTCGTAGCGCAGTTCGTGATCGGGATGCGCCTTGCCGAAATTCTTCGCGGTGCCTTCGAGCGGCGTCGTCACGACGTTCCAGCCCGCGCGCCCGCCGCTGATCGCATCGAGCGACGCGAGCTGGCGCGCGACCGTGAACGGCTCGCTGTACGACGTCGAGATCGTGCCCGCGAGCCCGATCTTCTTCGTCGCGACCGCGAGCGCCGACAGCACGGTCAGCGGCTCGAAGCGGTTCAGGAAGTGCGGGATCGACTTCTCATTGATGTAGAGGCCGTCCGCGACGAACGCGAACGCGATGCCGGCGGCTTCCGCCTGGCGCGCGATGCCGATCGCGAAATCGAGGTTGATGCTCGCGTCCGGCGGGTTGCTCGGGTGCCGCCATGCATTCATGTGGCTGCCTGCGCCTTGCAGCATCAGGCCGAAGGGAATCGATCGTCGGGTCGTCATGGGCACGTCACGCGTTCTGGTCAGGGGAAAGGGAGCGGTCGGCCGCGAGGGCCGCTTGCAACGGCGTGGCCGACAGCGCGCCGCCGAGCCATTCGGCCGATGCGAGCCGCGCCGCGTAGTCGGTCACCGGCGAATCGATCACGAACGCATCGACGTCGAGCCGCCGGCTCAGCGCGTCGAGCGCGCGGTGGATGCGCTCGGGCGTATCGGCCAGCACCGTCGGGCGCAACTCGTCGATCCGGTAGTCGGACGCGCCGCTCTGCCGCGCGAATTCGGCGGCCGCCTGCGCGCTGGCGAGATTGAAGCTCTGGCCGCCCGCGAACTGCAGCCTGAAGATCTTCAGCGGCCCGATCAGTTGCTCGGCCGCGTCACGCGTCGGCGCGGCCACCGCGTACAGCGCGACCAGCGGCCGGGTGCCGCCCGCGCTGCGGTACGCGTCCAGCGAGCGTTCGAGGTTTGCGTCGTCGCCGTTGAAATGCCCCGCGTAGCAGAAGCGCCAGCCGTTGCGCGCGGCGAGCGCGCCGCTGTCCGGCGAGCCGCCGAGCAGGATGCGTTCGGGCGCCTGCGGCGGCACGGGCAGCGCGACGGCGCCGGCGAGCGGGTGATCCTCGGCGACGCCCCAGCCGAGAAACGCGTCGAGCTCCGCGAGCTGGCCCGCGAAGTCCGGCTTGCGCGCCTTGTCGTGGAACCATTGCAGCGCGCGCGTGGTCAGCGGCAGCCCGCCGGGCGCCTTGCCGATGCCGAGATCGACGCGGCCCGGCGCGAGCGCGGCCAGCACCTTGAAGGTTTCGGCGACCTTGAACGGGCTGTAGTGCTGCAGCATCACGCCGCCCGAGCCGACGCGGATGCGCGACGTGTGCGCGAGCAGGTGCGCGACGACGACCTCCGGCGCGGAGCTGGCAAAGGCCGGCGTGCCGTGATGCTCGGCGACCCAGAAGCGTTCGTAGCCGAGCTGTTCGGCGCGCTGCGCGAGCGTCGTGGTGAAGCGCAGCGCGTCGGCGGCGTTCGCGCCGTCGGCGATCGGACTCTTGTCCAGCAACGAAAGCGAATAAGACATGGTGAGCGGCGTTCCTGCGTGAGCGTGAAGGGACGGTGAGCGTGCGCGGCGTTCAGCTCTTCGGCAGCCCCGGCGGATTCGTGCGCGACTGGTCGATCGCTTCCGATGCGAGGTTCCAGCGGTCGAGCACCTGCTGGTAGCGGCCGTTCTTGATCAGCCCGTTCAGCGCGACGGTGAGCGGATCGGCGAGCCCGCTGCCGCGGCGCGTCGCGATCGCGATGTCGGCCGTGCGCGGCCAGCCGCCGCTGATCGCGCCGACGAGGCGCGTCTTGCCTTGCTGCGCGCTCTGGTACGCGAGCACCGAGTTCACGCTGAACACCGCATCGGCGCGGCCCGACTGCACGGCGACGATGCGCATCGCCTGGTCGTCGTAGTACTGGATCTGCACGGGTTTCAGCCCGTGCGCGACGTTCTCGCGATCCCACGCGAGCAGGATCTTTTCCTGGTTGGTGCCGGCGTCGGTCACGACACGCAGCCCCGCGACGTCCTTCGGCTCGCGGATTGCCTGGATCTTGCTGTCGTTGCGCACGTAGAAGCCGACCTGGTCCTTGCGGTAGGTCGAGAAATCGAACTTCTGCTTGCGCTCCTCGGTGACGGTGACGTTCGAAATCACCGCGTCGACTTTTCCGGATTCGAGTGCGAGCGGCCAGTCGGCCCACGCGAGCGCGACGATCTTCAGCTTGCGGCCGAGGCTGTCGGACACGAGCTGGCCGACGTCGGCGTCGAAGCCGATCACCGTGCGCGCGTCGGTCGCATACGAGCTGATCGGCGGCAGGCTCGGCGCAACGCCGATCGTCAGCGTGCCGGGTTCGGCGAACTTGAACGACGCGGGCACGGCGCGCTCGACGGCCGCATCGGCCACGCCGCGCGGGCGGCCGCGCTGCTCGGGGCTCAGGTCGAACGTGGCGGCGGCCGCGGCTGCGGCGAACGCGGTCAGGCCGATCAGTGCGGCGGCCAGCGTGCGCACGGCACGGGAAGAAAGCGGTACGGCTCGTTGCATGACAGCGTCCTGGAGTGGCAAGCGGAAATCGGAGGGAAGCGGGGGGGCCGTCGCGGTCAGCGCGACAGCACCGGTTCGGGCACGGGCGCCCACAGGTCGGCCAGCGTCGACGTGCGCGACGGATCGGCGAGATCCTTGCCGAACCGCAGGTGAAAATACGCTTCGGGGTCGATCGACGCATCGAACAGCCGCGTATAGCCGGTGCGGTCGTACAGCGCCCATGCTTCGGGCTGGCGAAAGCCGGTGGTCAGGTAGACGCGGCGATAGCCTTGCTGCGCCGCGCGCAGTTCGAGCGCCTCGACGATGACGCGGGCGAGACCCTGGCGGCGCAGGTCCGAGCGGGTCCAGATTCGTTTGAGCTCGGCGGTCTGCGCGTCGTAGCGCTTGAACGCACCGCCGCCGATCGTTTCGCCGTCGCGCAGCAGCAGCACGAACGCGCCTTCGGGCGGCGCGAACACGTCGGCCGGGTAGCGTGCGAGCTCTTCGCGGGCGGATGCCTCGCTGTCGGGCCGATACGCGTGGTAACGGGTCGAATACTCGTCGATCAGCGCGTCGATCAGCGGTTGTGCGCGGACGTCGAGCGGCGTCGTGTCGATGATGCGGTCGGTCGTGGCCATGGGCATCGCGAAGGGCGCGCGATGCGGACGTTCCTGGCGGGGTGCGGGCACGCGGCCCGTCCGGTCTGTTCCGTTATCGCGACGCGGTTGTCGTGATGGCGGCGGCCGGTGCGCATCCTGCCGGAATGCAGAGGGCGGGCCGCCGCCGTTTCGAACACGTTAGCGGCGCGGCCGGCAAAGGCGAACGAAGCAATTCCGATAAGGATTTCGTGGCGGGCGTCAGAAGGCTTGCAGGATGAGTGGGGTGAGTATTGCGAGGGGAGCGCGCATGCGTCGAAGCCAGTGCTTGACGCATGCGCGTGATGCCGACGGGCGAGCGCCTATGCGGCTCGTAGTTCGGCGAGGAGATCCGGATGGCGATCCAGGAGCTT
Source organism: Burkholderia sp. Se-20373 (assembly GCF_017104705.1). Taxonomy (NCBI): domain Bacteria; kingdom Pseudomonadati; phylum Pseudomonadota; class Betaproteobacteria; order Burkholderiales; family Burkholderiaceae; genus Burkholderia; species Burkholderia sp. Se-20373. Next base: position 4,197 of record NZ_JAAGPH010000184.1, read on the forward strand.
CAGCAATTTCACGAGGGCGAGCGGCGGATTCGTCTTGCCCGTTTCGTAACGGGAGAACGCGTTGACGCCGCCGCCGAAGATCTCGGCCGCCTCGCGCTGGTCCAGCTTCAGCTTCTTGCGCACCTTCGCGATGTACTTCGGGTCGACGAGGGTGGCGTTCACCTGCTTGTTGAATTCGGTGATCGCTTCGCCGAGACGGGTCGCCTCGTCGAGATCCAGCACCGATTCCCCGCAGGCCGGGCAGAAATCGCCGGTGATATCGCGGACGACAGTCGACCGGCCTTTATAGGTATAAGGGATGTCTCGCGTGTCGCGGACCAGCTTGGCCGCACCGCATGCAGGGCACTTCATGTTCAACGCTCCTTGAAAGACACGATCAGCACATCGTCGATCACCGTCAGTTTCAGGTACACGTCGCCACGCACCGTGAAAGGCCGGTAGACGTCCTGCCAGATCGTGTGGTCGGCGTACGTCGTCATGCTCTTGTGGAAGTCGAGATCGGTCAGCGACAGCACGACACCGAGCGCCTCCCTTTCCGTGAAACCCAGTTGTCGAGCGCCGAGCACCGCACTCGTGGTTAGCCGGACCTGGCCGGATTCGACGAGCGCTTTGACGCGAAGCAGCTTGCAATGAGGCGTTCTCTTTTCCATCTGCGATCATAACCAAGTAAGTTAATTTGTCAAGTTGGTTAATGGCGAGCGCATGCCGTCCGCCATGACTGGCAGACAGCAAGGAAAGGAGATGGGTCCGGATTTAGGCCGTCTGGCCGATGCTCGGCGGCGCCGACAACTCCGCCAGCTGGAACAGGCAATCGCCGCGCTGCACCTGCGCGGGTACGCGCTTGCACACCACTTCGCCGTCACCCTTGAAGCGGTGCAGCACCGGCTCGCGCAGCGGCGTATCGGGGAAATGCACCCACGCGGCCGGCTGCCCGGCCTTCACCTGGTCGCCGAGTTCGACGAGCGGCTCGTACAGCCCGCGCTCGTACGCGTAGACGAAGTGGCGCTCGCCGTCGACCCGCATGAAGCGCGTGACGGTCGGCGGCGCATCGGGCACGAGCGCGCCGTGCAGCAGCCCGATATGGCCGAGGTAGTGCAGCAGCCCGTGGCGGCCCATGCGGATCAGCGACGGATCGGCCATGCCCGCGCCGCCGAGTTCGGTCACGATCGAGATCGCGCCCTGGCGGCGCGCGGCCGACGCCGAATGCACGGGATTCGGTGCGTGCAGCAGCGCATTGTGCAGCCCGAACGCGACCAGCAGCCCGTTGAGCTTCGCGGCTTCGTCGGCGTCGAGCGGATCGATCGCGAGCATGTTGCCGCCCTGGTACAGCAGCGAGCTGCCGCCCGAGTGCAGGTCGACCAGATACTGCGCGCGCGACAGCAGCGCGTGCTCGATGTAGTGGGCGATCATCTGCGTCGGCGTGCCGGTCGGATCGCCGGGGAAGCTGCGGTTCAGGTTGCCCTCGTCGAGCGGCGACACGCGCAGGCCGGCATCTGCCGCCGGGAAATTCGCCATCGGCAGCAGGATCAGCTGGCCGCTGACCATCTCGGGCTCGATCTCGCGCATCAGTTGCGACACGATGATCTGGCCTTCGTACTCGTCGCCGTGATTGCCGGCCATCACGAGCGCGACCGGGCCGTCGCCGTTGCGGATCGACGCGATCGGGATCGGCAGCCAGCCGTACGCCGAGCGGTGGACGGAATGCGGCAGCCGCAGGTAGCCCGCGTGCTTGCCGGGTGCGTCGAGATCGATTTCGCAGTGGATGGGATTGCGGTGCGAGGAAGAAGAGGCGGTCATGGCGGCATCGTTCGATGAACGGAATTCGCCATCTTATCGGGAAACGACCGCCGCGCGCCGCGCCCGACGCGCGCAACGCCGAACGCCTTCAGGCGGCACGCGCATGGATCTTGGGTGCGGCCAGTTGCACAGCAGCCGATACGCGAGGCCCCGTGCGATGTTGCAGCGATGAACGCATGGCGGCTCCGCCGGCCGCGTTCCGGCGTGATGTTTCGCGCCGGCCCCTTGCCGCGGCAGGGCCGGCGCGTGCGGCCGCCTTACCGGCCCGATGTTTCAGCTTCGAGACGGCCTTCTTCCCACAGCGCCCAGAAACGGCTGCCGGCGCGATATGGATTGCCGCGGCGTGCGCCGTGATCGGCGATGCCCTGGCGAAATGCGCCGTACAGCGTCAGCGGCGGATTGTCGACGCATCGGGCCTCGCGTGCGGCCGGCATGCGGCTTTCGGACACGAGCCGGCGGATCAGCGATTCGCCGTCGATCACGTCGAGTGCGTCGAGGGTTTCGCTGCGGCTGAGGACTTCGACGGTATTCATGTTGGGTCTCCCTGACAACCTGTTTTCCTGACAGGGAGCAATAAGAGTGCCAGGTTCAAAAAGCCTGGCTTTGCCTCGATCGTGCAGGCTTCTGCAGCCAACGTGACGCGTGGCGGGCGGTGATGTTACGGAACACGTCACGTGACATGCGAACACGCGACCTCACGTACAGCCACGCAAAGCGTTTCGGAATTGAATCGTCGGGAGGAGGCGGAGGCGGGGGAAAGCGGCTGCGCAGCCGGGTCAGCTCGCGGTGACGGGCGTGACCCGGCTGCTGCCGCTCGAATAGAAGCGATAGATGCCCTTGCCCGCGGACTTCGCTTCGTACAGCGCGCTGTCGGCCTGCCGGATCAGTTCGTCGGGGGAGCCGTGCCCGTCGTCGAGCGCGATGCCGATGCTGATCCCGAGGCTCACCGTCTCGCCGATCGACAGCGTGTACGGCGCCGAGATCTGCCGGATGATGCGCGCGGCGAGGAGCGAGCACGCATGCATCGTCGTGTCGTCGATCGCGACGACGAACTCGTCGCCGCCGATGCGGGCCGCCAGCGCGCCGGACGACAGCGTCTTGCCGAGCCGCACGGCGACCTGCATGAGCACGTCGTCGCCGGCCTGGTGGCCGAACCGGTCGTTGATCGCCTTGAAGCCGTCGAGGTCGAGATACATGACGGCGAGCGCGGGGCCCGGCGCGCGCGGCCGGCGCGCGAGCATCCGCTTGAGCTCGGCATGCAGTTCATGACGGTTCGGCAAGCCCGTGAGCGCATCGTGCCGCGCGAGATGCCGGATGTGCTGCTCGGTCCGGCGGCGCGCGGTGACGTCCTCGACGATGATCACCGCGTTGCCGTCGGGCACGCGGTGGCGCGTCAGTTCGAGCTGGCGGCCGTCGGCGAGCACGACGTCGAGCGGTACAGGCTCGTCGCAGGCCAGCCAGCGCTCGCACTGCGCGGCGAGACCGGCGCCGCCGGGATCGATCGCGTCGTTCGCGCCGAGCGCCGCGACGACGGCGGGCAACGGCGTATCGAGCATGATCTCGCGCGGCGAGCCGAACAGGTGCGCGGTGCGCCGGTTCGCGACGATCACGCGGCGCTCGCCGTCGATCATGCACAGGCCGTGCGGCATGTAAGTGAGCGCGGCGTCGAAGCGCGCGACGAGTTCGGCGTTGCGCTGACGCGCGGCGATCAGCGCGACGAGCACGCGATAGTGACGCTGGACGACCGTGCGCATCGCGGCGAGATAGATCGCGAGCGGCGGCAGCAGCAGCCACGCGCCCGACCGGTGGGCCAGCAGCGCACCGACGCCGATCGGCAGCACGCCGAGCGTGACCTGCATCATCGCGAGCCGCGGCAGCGCCGAATTGCGCGACGCGATTCCGCCGAACACGCCGCCCGCGACCATCACCGACAGCGTGCCGAGCTCCACGTCGACGGCCTGCACGCAGCCCATCACGCCGAGGCCGAGCACGAAGCACGCGACGAGCGACACGGGCGCATAGCGCATCGCCCAGTATTCGGCACGGTCGTCGCCGGCGTTGCGTTGAACGGTGTACGCGCGCGCGATCGAGAGCCGCGCGATGAGGAGGCCGACGTCGGCGATCAGCCACGCGAGGCACCACAGCTGCTGCAGCCGGATCAGCGCGACGGCCGCGACGAAGCCGCTCGCGAACCCGGAGAGCGCCATCGGTCGGACGTCCTCGAATAGCGTAACGAGCATCGACGGGCGCAGCGCGGCCGTCACACGGTGGTTGCCGGAGGGGGGAGTGGCGAGAACGGAGTGCAGGAGAGATGCCCTGACTGCCATGGTTTTTAACCTCGACACGATGTCGCGTGATGTCGCGATGGCTGGCGGCGCCCGCACGGCACATGGCGGATGCCCGGCCACGCCGGATGCGCACGACATTACCATGAAACACGGGCCGCGCGGGTTGCCCGGGTGGATACCCGGGGAGGCCCGCGGCACCGCTCGCCGCGCCGGCCACTCGTCGTCAACCCCGCCCGCGAATGGCTTGCGCATTCGTCGGCGCCGGGGCAGCATCGAGGCGAACGGAACGCGGCTCGGCGACCGGCAGGAGACCCGTGTGAGACCGCTCGCCGTGCACGGCGCACGATCGAAACCGCCGTAACCGGGCACGCGACACGGTCGAACGACACCCGCGACCGGCTGTCGCAGCCCGGCTGAATACCGTTATAAGAAATTCAATAAGTATTTCATGCGAGAAATACTATAGGCGATATATCTAAAACAATGCCAGAATGCGCGCCGCTCCGAACGTCGCGACACCCGATCGCCGTCCGAGCCGCATCAGGAGGTTTCCCCCCAATGAAAAACCACGGCCTGTCACGGCGGGGTTTTCTGAAAGCCAGCGTGCTGGCGGGCGTCGCGGTGTATGTCGCGCCCCTGGGCAGCCGCGCATTCGCGGCGCTCTTCGAAGAAAAACTCCTCACCCCCGTCAAATGGGATAGCGTCACCGGCATCCCCCAATTCCGCATCGACGGCATCGCGAAGGTCACCGGCTCGAAAGTGTTCGCCCGTGACGTGCGCGCCGCCGACATGCCGCACTGGCCGCAGCAGCAGTCGCATGCGCTGATCCTGCGCGTCACGCAGGCCGACCGAATCTACGAAGGCTTCGACCTGTCGCTGCTCGGCGACGACCTGAAGCCGGACCGCGTGGTCACGGCCGACGATCTCGTGCGCGACGGCGTCGCGTTCCCGACGTTCTACGGCGACGACATGCTGCTGCCGGCCGGCAAGACGCCCGCGTATCTCGGCCATGCGGTCGCGATCCTCATCTATCACGACTTCGCGCGCTTCCGCTTCGCGAAGAACGCGCTCAAGTTCCGTGACGACGTGATCCGCTACGGCGCGGTCACGGGCCCGCTCGAGCGCGATCCGTGGGGCACCTTCCGCTACGTGCGCGTGGGCGGCAAGACGGCCTATGACGACGACGTCTATTCGAGCCTGAAGGACGCGCCGATCTTCCCGAGCATGATGCGCAAGCACCTGCCGGTGTGGCCGGACGGCAAGGAGCACGGCAAGCTCGACGAGCAGGGCATGTTCCTCGCCGGGCAGATCGCCAGTGAGCTCGACCATCCGTCGGCCGACTGGCTCGTGTTCGAGCGCGAGTACAACACCCAGTCGGTCGACACGTCCGCGCTCGAACCGGATAACGCGAACTGCTGGTACGACACCGCGACGCAGTCGCTGCACCTCGTCGTGCCGACCCAGTCGCCGCTCGAAGTGGCGGAGAACGCGGCCGCGATGGTCGCGAAGTGCCGCTTCCCGGTGAAGAAGCTGTTCGTCCATCCGTGCTACACGGTGGGCTACGGTTCCAAGGATCACTTCAACGTGCCGTTCTACGGCCTCGTCTGTGCGCTGTACGCGGACGGCCGCCCGGTGCGTTTCGCGAACGACCGCTACGAGCAGTTCCAGACGTCGCTGAAGCGTCACGCGTTCAAGATGCACTACCGCATCGCGGTGGACCGCAACACGGGCCTGCTGCAGTCGTTCAAGGGCGACTTCGAGGCGAACGGCGGCGGGCGCTCGAACTTCTCGCCGTCGGTGGCGATGGTGGGGGCGACGGCCGCGCAATCGATCTATTACTTCCCGAAGAGCGACCTGGCCGCGGTCGCGATCGCGTCGCGCGCGATCGATGCCGGTTCCGCGCGGGGCTACGGCACGCTGCAGAGCATGGCGGCGACCGAGATGGCGGTCGACGAGATCGCCGCGCAACTGAACATCGACCCGATCGATTTCCGCCTGCGCAACGCGCTGCGCTCGGGGATGAAGAACACGCAAGGGGCGATTCCCGCCGGCGCGCTGCGCGTCGACGAGGTGCTCGAGCGCTCGAAGCAGCATCCGCTGTGGACGCGCCGTGCCGCGCGCAAGGCCGAATACGAGGCCGCGAACCCGGGCAAGCGCTACGGCGTCGGCTTCGCGTGCGTGCAGAAGGATTTCGGCACGGGCGCGGAAGCGTCGTTCGCGAAGGTCGAATTCGACGAGAACGGCAAGGTGTCGCTGCAGCACACGGCGGCCGAGATCGGCACCGGGATGTCGACGTCGCAGGCCGTCGCGGTCGCGAAATGGCTCGGCCGTCCGGCCACGGACGTGCGCGTGGCCGTGACCGAGTGGCCGGACCTGCCGGTCGAGACCAGCGGCGATCCGTATCTCATGTCGCAGGCCGACCAGGATCGTCTGAGCGCGAACCCGCGCTGGTCGCCGAGCTATGCGTCGCCGTCGAGCGCGACGAACTCCGCGTACTACTTCACGCACAGCACGCGCGAAGCCGCGCGCGCGGTGTTCCGCTACGGCCTGTGGCCGGCGGCGATGTCGATCTGGACGCGCGGCCTCGGCGGCGGCCAGGCCGCGCCGTACACGATCCGCATCGAGGACGCGCGCTGGGTCGACGGCAAGCTGACCGCCGACGGCCTCGAGCCGCTGTCGTTCGAGCAGCTCGCGAAGCAGGCCCATGCGCTCGGCCTGCCGACCGGCGCGGTCGTGCACGTGTTCAACCGCTGGCAGTGGACCGACGCCGAGTTCGAAGTGGGCGGCACGGTCGAGCGCCTGCCGATCGACGGGCTGTCGCTGCGCGTCGGTGCGCCGAAGACGGGCGACAACGGCCCGGTGCCCGGCACCGCCGCACCGGCCGGCGCGACCGCGATGCGCGGCACGCTGGCGCCGACCGCGAACGGCTATCGCGTGCTGGACCGCAAGCGCGTGTTCATCCCGCCGACGAGCCGCAACAACGCGGCCGTCACGTACTACTCGGCAGTCGGCACGCTCGTCGAGCTGGCCGTGCACGAAGCGACCGGCAAGGTCGAGCTGCTCACGCACCACTCGATCATGGAGTGCGGCAACCAGATTTCGCCGCAACTCGTGTCGGGCCAGTTGCAGGGCGGTCTCGCGATGGGGATCGGCCACGCGCTGCACGAGTACCTGCCGCTCTATGAAGACGGCCCCGGCAACGGCACGTGGAACTTCAACCGTTACCAACTGCCGCGCGCGTCCGACGTCGCCGTCTGGACGCAGACGGGCGACGTGCTGCCGCCGCTGTCCGAAACCGATCCGCCGAAGGGCGTCGCCGAAGTGGTGATGATTCCCGTCGTCGGCGCGATCGTGAACGGCATCGCGCACGCGATCGGCCATCGTTTCACCGACCTGCCGGTGACCCCGCAAAAGATTCAGGAGGTGCTCGCATGACGACCGCCCAAACCGCGGCTTCGGCCGCGAGCGCCAGCGCCGCTGCGACCGGCGCGTCCGCGCCGAGCGCGGCTTCGGCCGCACCGGCATCCGCTCCGGCCGCGGCCGTGCCGGCTTCGGCCCCGGCTGCCGTCGAGCGTCCGCTCGTCCGGTTCCAGTCGAAACCGCTGTCGATCAACATCAACGGCAAGTCCGTCGGCCCGATGCAGGTGCCGGAAGGGCTGATGATGATCGAGTTCCTGCACGAATACGCGGGCCTCACCGGTTCGCGGCTCGGCTGCGGGCAGGGCATCTGCCACGCGTGCGTCGTGATCGTCGACAAGCCGGACGGCACGAGCGAGGAAATGCGCACCTGCATCACCGGCGCGCACTTCTTCCACGGCCGCTCGATCCGCACGATCGAAGGCCACGCGAAGCGCAACGAAGCGGGCGAAGTGGTCGAGCTGTCGCCGGTCCAGCAGAAGTTCCTCGAGCACTTCAGCTTCCAGTGCGGCTACTGCACGCCGGGCTTCGTCAACGCGGCGACCGTGCTGATCGAGCGCCTGAAGCGCGAACCGGTCGCGAAGGCCGACGTCGAGCGCACGATCACCGAGGCGCTCGATGCGCACCTCTGCCGCTGCACGGGCTATGTCCGCTACTACGAAGCCGTCAAGGACGTGGTGCTGACGACGCCGGGTCTCGTGAAGGACGCCGCATGAAACGCACATTCGCTCATCGTGTCGCGCGGGCTACGGGCTTCCCCGCGCTCGCGGCCGCCTGCGCGCTGCTGCTCGCCGCATGCGGCGGCCATGACGCGCCGGCCTCGAACGCGGCTTCCTGCG
>NZ_JAAGPH010000185.1:0-12632 GCF_017104705.1 Burkholderia sp. Se-20373
GCCCAGGAGAGGACTCGAACCTCCACGATGTTGCCACCGCTAGGACCTGAACCTAGTGCGTCTACCAATTCCGCCACCTGGGCACGTTTCGCTTGTTGCTGCATCGCGAAAGAACGCAATTATAGCGCGTCCGAAGGGCCTGTCAACACTATTTCATCGAAAGCGATGAAAAATGTCCATCTCGAACGGTCTGCCACACACTAACCGCAGCTGGCCCGTCTCGCTGCGAAAATTCAGCCCGACGCCTGCATCGTCTCGACGCGCGCCGGCAAGCCGTTCGTTCGGGAAAAACATGTTGAAAACTTCCCGCCGCTCGTCAAAGTTTGGCAGGATCGCTTCACGAGGGAACAACCTGGGGCAAACAATCGCATTGCCTGCACGAACTCACCTGGGATCGAAGGTCCCGAACGGGTCGCACCGGTACGGTATCGACGCGTCCTGACGACCGTCCGAATGGAAAAAACTAGTACAAGTCCGAAACGAAATATAAACCATGTGGGACAAGGTCTAATTGGACCCGGTGCCTAATAAAAATCGAGATAGTTCCGGCAACATGGCGACATTGGAACCCGCGGCAGCATGCCGTGCGGTTGCCTGTTGAGGGACCCGGGGCCGCCTGAGCGCTAGTCGCGTGGCGGGATCGCGAGCGCGACGAAAAATGTGGCCATGGCCGCAATCATGCAGGAAGTGCGCGACTGCAACGAACTCGGGCGAATAAAACAATAACGTGGACCAAACCATGCCTGACTGGCTCAATCGAGTCTTGAAAATTGCAACATCCGTTCGACCTGCCGTATGGCCGCTCACGGCCGGCGCGGTGTTGCTGGCGGTGCTCAGCTGCACGCCGACCGCCGAGGCGTTGCTGTCGCCGCTCGACCGTTTGTACTGGAACCTGGTGGTGACCGGCGTCGATCACGGGGATCGTGACGAGGTCGTCGTCATCTCGATCGACAAGAAGACGATTGCCGAACTCGGCAGCGGCGAAAGCTACGCGCGCACGTCCCATGCGCAGGTGCTCGATCGGCTGGGTGCCGCCGCGAGTGTCGTGCTCGACATGACGATGTTCAGCGCGGCGTCCGGCGATCGGGCGCTGGCGGGCGCGATCGCGCGGCAAGGGCGCGTCGTGCTGCCTGCCCACGTATCGCAGGAGGCCACGCGTGCCGACACCGTGCTGTTGCCCGAGGCGCGGTTGCGCGCCGCGGCCGCGGCCATCGGCCAGCGCAGCGTGATGCTGGGCAGCGACCATCTGGTGCAGGGCATCGTGCCTTATATTCATGCGGACAACGCGGAGGCGGAACTGCCGCACGTGGCGCTGGAGGCGATTCGCGTGGCGGGCGCGTCGCTGCCGGCCGGCGATGTGCATCACCAGGTGCAGGACCATGTGTCGAATCTGGGGCATGTCGAGACCGGTTCGCTCGCGCTGTTCCTGCCTGCACGCTTCGACCTCGATCGCTATTCATATGTCGACGTGCTGAAAGGGCGCATTCCCGAGTCGGCGTGGCGCGGTCGCATCGTCTTCATCGGCGACGCGATGTCGGACCTCTCCGGTGTGTACGACCTGTCGACGTCGAAAGGGGGGCGGCTGCGGCGCGTCGAGGTCGATGCACTGGTGACCCAGGCGCTGCTCGATGGCCGCATTCTGCGGCGCGAGCCGGCGGCGATCCAGGTCGGCGTCAGCGTCGCGGTCGCGACGGGGATGCTGCTGATCTGCATGCTGGTGCCGGGCTGGCGCATGTACGCATTCGCGATCGCGTGGATGGCCACGTTCGTCTCCGTCTCGCTGGTGCTGCTGGTGCATTGGGCGTACTGGATGCCGCTCGGGCCGATGTTTGCCGTGTGCGCCCTGATTTTCGCGTTCTGCGGCTGGCGGCGTGCCGGCAGCCTGCGGACGTTCATGCTGAAGGAATACGGGCTGCTGCACCGGCTGGCCGGCAAGCATGCGTTCGCCGGCGTGCCGCACGCGGCGGGCGCCGATACCGAGCTGCCGAGCGCGGACGAAGTCGAGATCGCGATGCAGCATATTCGCGCCTGGCAGACGGCCTATGTCGACATGATCGAGACGTTGCCGTATCCGATCTTCGTCGAACAGCACAGCCGGCTGCTGCTGTGCAATGCGGGTGGCCGCGCGATGCTGGAGACGTTCGACACCGATGGTGACCGCGACGCGGCCGTCCGGCACGTGCTGTTGATCGCGCAAGACGAAGTGCAGATCGCGAAGGCGAGCGGCAAGATCCACTCGGCGGAGCTGACGCTGAACGGGCGCACGCAGATGATGATGGTGACGCCGTTCGGTGACGGCGAACAGCATCGTTCCACGGCGAGCATGATCTGCTTCGTCGATATCCACAACATCAAGGCCGCGGTCGAAAGCGACCGGCTGACGCTGCGACACATGGCGCACGACCTGCGCAATCCGCTGTCGACCGTGCTGTCGCTGCTCGAGGAGCGTAACCGCGCCGACGGCGCGACCGACGAGGATTTCCTGACGGACCTGCACAAGCTGGTGGACTACAGCCTGCGCGTCGCACAGGATTTCACGCAGCTGTCGCGTGCCGAGCATCTCGACACCCGCGCGTACGTGGCCGTGTCCGCCAACGATCTGGCGACGGAGGCGGTCGATCATCTGTGGCACAGCGCGAACGCGAAGCGAATCCGCGTCGAAGGCCCGCATTACGAGGGCGACGACGTGTTCGTGTCCGGCAATCGCGACATGCTGCTGCGTGCGCTGACCAATCTGCTCGACAACGCGATCAAGTACTCGGACGAGGAGACGGTGGTCGACGTATGGATCGCTGCCGACGATCGGCAGGTGACGATGACGGTGCAGGATCAGGGGATCGGCATCCCCGCCGACGCGCTGCCGCGCCTGTTCGAGCCGTTCTTTCAGGTCGACGGCTCGCACCGCGACGCCAGCCGCGGCGTTGGCCTCGGCCTGCCGTTCGTGAAGGCCGTGGTCGTGCGCCATGGCGGCTCGATCGACGTGACGTCGACGCCGGGGCAGGGCAGCCGCTTCATCGTGCGCTTGCCGAGAACCGCGGCCGAAACGCTCGAAGACGCGTGAGCCGTGCCGGGCCGCAACGGTAGTGCGGCCGCATGCTTCGTCGAGATCGGGTAAAGACTGAACCGGATGGATGGAAAGCCGGGCCCTGTATCGCACAGGGCCCGGCTTTTTTGCGTTCGGGCCTGGCGCGTGTCGCGACACGGCGGACGACGAGACCGGCGCGCCTGCCGACGCTTCGGACCGCTTGACGATCACGCCGTCCCGGGGCGGTGCCGACCTGACGAGACTCGCGGATGTGGCTCGTCGCCGTGAACCGGGGGATAGCGGACGGTATGGCGATGGCCTGCCGCGTCGGCACGCGAGACGAAGGCGCGGGGGCCGCATGTCGTCTTCCGACACGGACCTGCCGTCAAGCCGGACTTCGATCCCTCAGGCGCGACGCGACCACGGACGCGAAGCAGCGGGAAGGTCGAGGACGCCATCGACACGATGTCGTGACACCGGGGCGACATCGGTACGGGCGATGGCGTTTGCGGTCCGCGCATTCCTTGCGCATCGCCCGCATCTTCACAACCGTCCGCAGCGTTGCGGACGCCCATCCGCCAACCGAAACCCAAACGAAAACGCCCTCGCGCGAGGCGAGGGCGATATCGGCATCAGCCGTTGTGCGTCGGAAGACGCGGGTTCGGATTGACCGGGGCGCCGCGATGACGCCGCCGGCCGGACCGGGCATTACTCCTTGTGTTCATCCCATGCCTGGTCCCACGCGGTGCCCTTGCCCGGCTCGTATGCCCAGGCTGCCATCGAGCACCAGTTGGTGTACGGGAACGGCTTGCAACGGAACAGCTTGCCATTGTTGGAAACGATGTCGCCCGCGTTGTACTTCGTGCCTTCCTTGTACTGCGGGTGGTTGCCACCGCTGCCGCCACCTTCGCCGCCACCGTTACCGCCACCGCCACCGCCGCCTTCGCCACCGCCGCCTTCGCCGCCGTTGCCGCCGCCGCCGTTGCCGCCGTCGTTGCCATAGAGCGTCCACGCGTCGTTCCACGCGAAGCCCTTGCCCGGCTCATACGCCGTCGGCGCGCCCGAGCACCAGCCGCTGTTCGGGAACGGCTTGCACTGGTAAAGCTTGCCGAGGTTCGACACGATGTCGCCGGCGTTGTACTGCGTACCGGCCTTGTACGCCGGGTACTTGCCGCCTTCGCCGCCACCGTTGCCGCCGCCCGCATCCTTGGCCTTCACGAGGACGGTGTGCTTCGCGGTGCTCGACAGCTTGCCGTCGCTGACCGTGACCGAGAACGTGAACGACTGGTCCTTCGCGAGCGTGGGCGCGGTGAAGTTCAGCTTCGCGCCGGCCGGCGTCGCCTGGATGCCGGTCGGGACGTTCCACTTGAAGCTCAGCTTGTCGCCGTCCGGATCGGTCGATTTCTCGGCCGACAGCACGACAGCCTGGCCGGCTTCAGCCGTTGCCGGGCCGCCGAGTTGCGCGACCGGCGGGCGGTTTTCCGCCGGCGGCGGTTCCACGGCCGTGTCGGCCTTGGCGGTCACGACGACTTGCGCGCTGTCCTTCAGGCCGGCCGGATCGGTGACCGTTACGCGGAACGTGTACTTCGTGTCCTGCTTGACCGACGGAATGTCGACGCTTGCCTTCGCGCTCGTCGCGTTGGCGAGCGGCAGCGGCGTGCCGGCGACCTGGTCCCACTTGTAGGTCAGCTTGTCGCCGTCCGGATCGCGCGACTTCGACGCGTCGAGCGTCACCGTCGCCGGCCCGGTGACGGTCATGGCGGCACCGGCGTTCGCGACCGGCGGATGGTTTTCCGCGCCGCCGCCTTCGTTGCCGTGGCCGAGGCCCTTGTGCATCGCATTCAGGATGTCGCCGTTGTCCGAGTCGATTTCCCACGAGAACAGGCCGCCCAACTGGTGTGCGCGCACGTAGTCGCCCTTCGCGAGAACGGAGCGCTCGTCGTCGAACGTGAGGAGTTCGCCGGTGCTCTTGTTGAATACGTACGGTGCTTCTGCCGTCTGGTCGTAGTGGTACTCGTAGCCGTTGATGCCGGCGTTGTTCGGCCCGATCATCTCCGCCTTGAGTTTCTTGTAGTCGAGGATGCCCGGCTCCCACTGGCCCTTGTGCGCACCCGTCGCCGTGCCGGTGAACGGGTTGCCGTCGGCATAGCCGTGTACGCCGGTCCAGCCGCGGGCATAGGCCGCCGCGCCGACCACGAGCTTCTTCGGATCGACGCCCTGCGCGAGCAGCGCCTTGATCGAATTGTGCGTCGTGTACGCGGTGTCCGGCTTCCAGCCCGGTGCATACAGCGCGGTCTGGTGGCCGAGTTCCTTCAGGCTGAACGCACCGTAGAAGTCGTACGTCATGTCGAAGATGTAGTCCATGTACTTCGTGGCTTCCTTGTAGTTCACCACGTCGATCTTGTCCTTGCCCGCGCCGATCGCCGACGTCAGTTCGTACGTCCGGCCGGTTTCCTGCGACAGCTTGTCGAGCATCTGCCGCAGTTCCTTCATCAGCGTCACGTACAGCGGGCCGTCCTTCACCGGATCGCCGAGCGACGGGTTCACGCCCTTGCCGCCGGGGAATTCCCAGTCGATGTCGACGCCGTCGAAGAACTTCCACGTGCGCAGCAGCTGCTCGGTCGAGTCGACGAACACCTTGCGCTTCGCCGGGTCATGCAACTTGAAGAACGGATCGGACAGCGTCCAGCCGCCGATCGACGGCAGGATCTTCATGTTCGGGTTGCGTTTCTTCGCGGCCATCATCTGGCCGAGCACGCCCTTGAGCTTCGAGTTCGCGGTCTGGCCCGGCAATGCCTTGGCCATTTCACCGTAGGTGTCGTGGATCGCGACGCTGAAGTCGGGCAGGCCCTTGCAGCTCTGCTGGAGCGTGTTGAACGAGCCCGGCAGGTCCTTCGCGAGCGAGGCGTTCACGTCCGCGCCGCCGCAGATCGGGATGAAGCCGTACAGCATGTGCGTGAGGTTCTCGACCGGCACGTTGTCGACGTTGAACTTGCGGTCGTAGATCGACCAGGTCGCGAAGTACGTGCCGACCACCGAGCCGGACGTGTTCGCGTACGGCTTGTGGTTCTTGCTCGCGTTGTTCGGCAGATCGTCGGCGAGCTCGGGAATCGTGTCGAACACGACCACGTCGAGCGGTGCGCTGTCGGTCGCCGCGCCGTTCGCGTCGATCACGCGCACCTGCATCTTCTTCACGCCGGGCGTCTTCACGTTCGCGACCACCTGGCCGCTCTGCGTGCCGCCGGGCGTCATCTTCACTTCGGACGTGGCGTCGACGACGCCGTCGACCAGCGCGACCGCCTTCACCGCGGTGCCGTTGCTCCAGATGTCGAACGGCAGCGGCACGTCGACCTTCTTGTTCAGCTTGACGATGTCCTTGTACGGCGCGACGCCTGCCTTCTGCATGTCGATTTCGACGAAGCCGTGCGGCTGCGAGGTGATTTCGTACTGTTTCAGGCTGGGTTTGCCTGGGGCGGCGAATGCCGCGTTGGCAAAGCTGAGTGCGCTGGCCGCGGCGAGTGCCGCATAGGCGATGTGCGTGCGGCGCAGCGAGCGGCGTCGAACCACGAGATCAAGAGTCGGTTTCTTCGAATTCAATTTGATAGCCATCCATCCTGGTGTTGAAAAAAAGTGTCGCGAATGCCAGCGCATTTTTCTTCGTGGATGGCGGGGCGGCAACGAATCTCAATGCAATCTAAACGCGGGCTGCTCAACGCGGGACATGCCTATGTCAGGACTGCGGATGACTCGGCACGGAATCGTTTAGAGATCGTTGAGGAAGATTCTCGATTGAAAGACGCTTGCCGATACTTCACTCAGCGTTTCGTCAGCAGAACATGCGTCACGCCACTCGAGACGTTCGAACGCGATCCGTCGAACGAAGCCAACCCTGACCCACTTTTAACCAAACGAAATCAGATGAGAACCCGAACTGCGAAAAAGACCCTCTTTACCCTGTCGCCGCTCGTTGCCTGCGCGTCGATGTTCTTCGCCCAGGCCGCATTCGCGCATGGCTACCTGTCCGAGCCGCCGTCGCGCGGCCTGCTGTGCAGCGCGAAGGCGGGGAAGATCGAAAACTTCAACTGCGGCTCGGTGGCCTATGAGCCGCAAAGTATCGAAGGCAAGCAAGGCTTCCCGGCAGCCGGCCCGAAAGACGGCGAAATCGCGAGCGGCGGCGTGACGCAGTTCAGCGAACTCAACGAGCAATCGGTCGATCGCTGGAAGCAGACCAGCATCAAGCCGGGCGCGCAGAAGTTCAAATGGACCTTCACCGCGGCGCACGTGACGAAGGAATTCAAGTACTACCTGACGAAGCAGGGCTGGAATCCGAACGAGAAGCTCACGCGCGACCAGTTCGACCTGAACCCGTTCTGCACGATCGACGGCGGGATGAAGAAAGCCGACGAGATCGGCCCGCACAACTGCACGATTCCGGCGGACAAGAAGGGTCATCACGTGATGCTGACGACGTGGCACGTCGGCGATACGGCCGGCATGTTCTACAACGTCGCCGACCTGAACATCACCGACGACGGTGGCGCGACCGATCCGGGCAAGCCCTCGTGGTCGAACGTCGGCAGCATCGCGCCGATCATGGACCTGAAGGCCGGCGACAAGGTCACGAACCGCGTGTTCAAGTCGAGCGGCGAGGTGCCGTCGATGAAGACCACGGTGACGATCGGCTCCGCGCAGCAGGGCGAGCGCAACATGTGGCCGATGCTGCTCGCGAAGGAAATCAACCGCGTGCAGTCGGCGAACCTGATGGCCGGCGTCGAGCGCGACGGCCGCATCGAGCCGTCGCTCGGCAAGAACGACGTGTTCTCGAAGAAGGGCAGCGGCATCGTGCGCACCGAGACGACGATCGATCACCAGCCGGAAAGCGGGCTCGACGAAGGCTTCAGCATCTCGAACAACGGTGAATTCAAGATCCAGAACGGCAAGGCGACCGCGAAGTTCTTCCTGAAGTTCAATCACGCGAAGGACACGAACGTCAACGTGAAGGTCTATGACGCGTCGAATTCGCTGGTCGGCTCGAAGTCGGCGACGATGCGCATGCAGGGCGACGTGAGCGTCGACATCGCGAACGCGAAGGCCGGCCAGCACACGGCCGTGGCGACGTCGCAGATCGAAGGCGGCACGCTGAAGCAGGAAACCACCACGTTCAAGCTGACCGGCGACGCGGGCGGCGGTGAAGGCGCGCAATGCCAGGCCGAGTGGAAGCAGGGCACGGCCTACACGGGCGGCGCGAAGGTGCAGCACAACGGCCGCACGTACGAGGCGCGCTGGTGGACGCAGAACGAGGTTCCGGGCAGCCCGGCCTCGACGGGTGCGGACCACACCGGCAAGGTGTGGAAGGACCTGGGCGCCTGCGCCAAGTAACGACCTGAAAGGGCATTGAGACGAGCCGCACGCAGCAATGCGTGCGGCTTTTTTTTGGGTCGGAGCGTACCGGCCCGCATCTTGAAAACCTTATTGATATTTCGTTGAGGAAGGTGGTGGCGCGGGGCGCCCCCCGGGAAAATGACGTCATCGATCGGCGCTTTCCTTCAATCGAATACGCATCAGCGAAAGCGCGATTCACCTGCCGTCTGCGATACGACGGCCTCCGGCCGCGATGCCGCGCCGGGATCTCTACCGAGGGCATACGACGTGAAACCGAACTATCTGAAATGGACGAAACGACGGGGCCAGAAGGGCTTCACCCTGCTGGAGCTGCTGGTCGTACTGCTGATCATTGCGCTGCTGGCCGGCTATGTCGGTCCGAAGCTCTTCTCGCAGGTCGACAAGGCGAAGGTCAAGTCGACGGAAGCGCAGATGAAGACGCTGGGCGACGCGGTCTCGCAATTCCGGCTCGACATGGGCCGCTATCCGACGGCAGACGAAGGGCTCGACGCACTGGTCGCGGCGCCGCAGGGCACCGACGGCTGGAACGGCCCGTATCTCGCGAAGGCCGTGCCGAAGGACGGCTGGGGCCGCGTGTACCAGTGGAACGTGCCGGGCCGCGACGGCGAAGCGGAGATCGTATCGCTCGGGCGCGACGGTCGGGTCGGCGGGAGTGGTCTCGATGCAGACCTCGTCTACGGCATGTAAGGGCCTGCGTCGCTGGGTGGCCGCCGTGGCGCTGTTCGCCGCCGGCACCTCCAGCGTCGCTGCCAGGGATTGCTGGACCTGGGCAGGCGAGCAGCATGGCATCGATCCGCTGCTGCTCGTCGCGATCGCGAAAGTGGAATCGTCGATGAATCCGCGCGCGATGAACCGGAACCGGAACGGCACCTACGACATCGGGCTCATGCAGATCAACAGCACGCATCTGCCGCGTCTGGTCAAGGTCGGCGTGACGCACAAGCGGCTGATCGACGAGCCGTGCACGTCGATTGCCACCGGCGCATCGATTCTCGCCGATTTCATCGATCGGCACGGCTACACGTGGAACGCGGTCGGTGCGTACAACGCCGGGTCTTCGCCGAAGCGCGAGCCGGCCCGCAAGGCCTACGCGACCAAGGTCTGGAAGGAATACCGGGTGCTGACGAGCGATCGTGAAGCGAGCCTCGCGAAACTCGACGAATGGCGGAGGACGTCGCGATGAACACGTTTCGGGTACGGGTGCTTGCCGACGGCAAGGTCTCGCAGCAGACCGCCGAAGGGGCGAGCGAGACCGAGGTGCGTGCGCGGCTCGCGGCACAGGGCTGGGTCGTGGTCGAGATCCGGCGCGAGGCGGGCTTCGGGCGCCGCCGCGCTGCGCCGAAGTTTGCGCTGACGCTGTTCCTGCAGGAGTTGTCGACGCTGCTCGATGCGGGCCTCGTGCTGATCGAGGCGCTCGAAGCGCTGCGCGACAAGGCGGATTCGGGCAAGGACGCGAAACACGTGATCGACCGGATTCTCGCGGTGATGGTCGAAGGGCAGCCGTTGTCGAAGGCGCTGGCGCAGCAACCGGCGATCTTTCCGCCGCTGCTCGTCGCGACGATCGAATCGTCGGAAGGCAGCGGCCAGTTGCCGGTCGTGCTGAAGCGCTACCAACAGTACGAAGTGCGAATCGAACAGGTTCGCAAGCGCGTCACCGGCGCGCTGATCTATCCGGTCGTCGTGATCGGCGTGGGTATCGCGATCCTGCTGTTCATGGCGTTCTTCGTGATTCCGCGCTTCGCGGTGGTGTTCGAGTCGCTGGCCACGCTGCCGGCGACCGCGCAGGCGATGCTCTGGTGGGCGACCCTGCTGCGCGAAAACGGCATGGCGGTCGGGCTGGCGGTCGTGGCGTCGTTCGTGGGCATGGGGCTGGCGGTGCGCTCGGCGGCCGTCAAGCGCGCCGCGCAGCGGCTGATGTGGCGCGCGCCGAAAGTGCGCGACATCTGCGCGCTGTTCGCGCTCACGCGGTTCTACCGGACCGTCGGCCTGCTGATCGCGGGCGGCACGCCGGTGATCGTCGCGCTGGAGCTGTCCGGCAAGGTGTTGCCCGAGCATTTCCGCGGGCGGCTGGCGGCGGCGCTGACCGAAATGCGCGCAGGGCGTCCGGTCGCCGCCGTGCTCGCCGCGCATGCGCTGACGACGTCGGTTGCCGAACGGCTGTTGCGCGTCGGTGAACAGAGCGGCGACCTGGGCGGGATGTGCGAACACATCGCGCAGTTTCATGACGGCGCGCTCGACCGCGCGATCGAGATGCTCAGCAAGGTCTTCGAACCGGTGCTGATGCTGGCGGTGGGCGCGACGGTGGGCGCGGTGGTCCTGCTGCTCTACATGCCGATCTTCGAATTGGCCGGCAGCGTCGGATAGCGATCCGGGCCGACCCGGCTGTCGCGAACCCGCTGACCAACAGGAGAAAACTGAATGAAAACGGAACACATCGCTCAACGCTGGCAGTCGGAATCGGAGGCATCCGGCGTTGGCTTCGCGCAATACGTCGACGGCCTGCTGAGCGGCGACGCATCGGTGCTGGCCGAAGTGGCGGCCTGCCTCGGCGTCGACGCGGTCGACGCGCAGACACTGCAGGCGGCGCCGACGCGCTTCGACCTGCTGCCGCTGCACGATGCGCTGACCTGGCGCGTGCTGCCGATCGAGCGCGACGGCGCGGCCTGCGTCGTCCTGGCCGATCCGTTCGCGCGCCAGGTGCGCGACGAGCTGCTCGCGCGCTTCGGAGCGCAGCCGGTGCAGATGGCGATGAGCGTGCCGGGCGAGGTCGAGCGGCTGCTCGGCGACGTCGAGTCGAACGAGCGTTTGATGGACGACGTGACCATCGACGCGCAAGGCGATTCGCTCGCGCAGGCGATCGAATCGATCTCGCTCGCGAGCATCGCGAAGGACGAAAGCCCGATTATCCGGCTCGTCAATACGACCCTCTACGACGCGCTGCAGAGCCGCGCGAGCGACATCCACCTCGAAGCGGTACCCGACGGCCTGGCGATCCGCTACCGGATCGACGGTGTGCTGCAGTCGATCCGTCACATCCCGGGGCTCGAGACGGCCGCGCAGACGCTGTCGCGTCTCAAGGTGCTGGCGGCGCTCGACATCGCGGAAAAGCGCGTGCCGCAGGACGGCCGCTTCAAGGTCGTGATGCAGGGCCGCGAGATCGATTTCCGCGTGTCCATCATTCCCGGCACCTATGGCGAGAACGCGGTGATGCGCGTGCTCGACAAGTCGCAGCGCGGCGACAGCGTGAGCCTCGACGTGCTCGGCTTCGACGCGCAGACGGCCGAGCGCGTGCGTGCGCTCGCGCACCGGCCGTACGGGCTGATGCTCGTCACGGGGCCGACCGGCAGCGGCAAGTCGACGACGCTGTATGCGGTGCTGTCGGAAGTCAACACCGGCGACGACAAGATCATCACGATCGAGGACCCGGTCGAATACGAACTGAAGGGCGTGCTGCAGATTCCCGTCAACGAGCGCAAGGGGCTCACCTTCGCACGCGGGCTGCGCGCGATCCTGCGGCACGATCCGGACACGGTGATGGTCGGCGAGATCCGCGACGAGGAGACCGCGTCGATCGCGGTGCAATCGGCGCTCACCGGCCACCGCGTGCTGTCGACGGTGCACGCGAACGACGGCTTCAGCGTGATCGACCGCTTCATCTACATGGGCGTCGAGCCGTCGACGTTTCTCGAGGCGCTGAACGGCGTCGTGTCGCAGCGGCTGGTGCGGCGCATTTGCGAAAGCTGCGGCGGCGCGGCGGCCGATGGTGCCGATCTGGCGGGTGCGTCGCTCGACGACCTGAAGCACGTGGTCACGCCCGGAGAGGGTTGCGAAACCTGCCGGGGCACCGGTTATCACGGCCGGATCGGCCTCGCCGAAGTGCTGACGCTCGATGCGGCGATGAAGGCTGCGTTGCTCGAGCGTTCGATCGAGAAGCGCGCGCAGGCGCTTGCGAACAACGCTGACTACCAGTCGATGCGCGATGCGGGCCTCGCCGCGATTCGCGCGCGACTGACGACGTTTCAGGAGGTGCAGCGTGCGATCGCCGTGGAATAACGTGTTCGCGGTGCTCGACGCCGACCGGCTGCGCGTATGGACGAGCGACGACTGGCGCGCACGGCGCGCCGGCGAGCCGCGGGCCGTCGTCGTGCACGACGGCGCGCCCGCCGAAGCGCTGGCGCGAGTGCTCGGCGACCTGCCGAAGGCG
>NZ_JAAGPH010000186.1:0-12442 GCF_017104705.1 Burkholderia sp. Se-20373
GCGCGTGGAAACCAACACGACAGTAGGCACGTGTTCGCAATGGGACTTTGACCGCGGGCGCTGCCGCCGGCGCGGGCGGCGTGGCGCGGGCGGTGGCGATGGAGCCGGCGATCAGGGCGGGGGCGAACGCAAGGGCGAGTCGGCGCATGTCGAATCGTTTCAGGAGAGGCGCCGGCTATCGTAGCAGCGGCGCATGACGGCGCGGCGCGTCATCGCCGCGAGCGGAACGGCAGCCGCGCGATGAGCGGCCCGTAGAGTTTGGCGACGAGATACAGCAGGCCCATTGCGACGACGTCGGCAATCAGGCCGAGCTTCACGTCGAGATAGCCTTCGGTCGCCTGGTAGAGCACCGAATCGACCGCGAGCGAGATGGCGGTGCCCGCGACGAAGCACAGCAGCCCCTGCCGGCCGATCGTGCCGATCCAGGGCATCGCGTGCGCAACCTTCTTCATCCAGCCGAGGTGCACGAGCTTGGCCGCGAGCCACGCGATCGCGAGGAAGTTCGCGAGCCGCAGCGCGCCGAGGTTCTGCTTGATCGACGGATCGGTCGGGAACGGCTCGATGCGCAGCCGGTAGTACGCGCCGGCCGCGACGATCGCGAGCGCCGCGGCCGTCAGCAGCCAGCCCTGCGGCTTCGGCGCGAGCGTCTGGTAGACGGGCTGGCAGCGCGCGATCACGCCGAGCACGAACAGGAACTGCCATGCGAACGGATTGAAGTCCCACGGCGCGCCTTCGACGGTCGGCAAAAAGCGCGCGACGTGCGGCGCGGCGTACCACAGCGACCCGCTGAACGCGAGCAGCAGCCACGGTTGCGTGCGCGCGAGCGGCAGCGTGAGCGGCACGAGCAGCGCGAAGAACGCGTACATCGGCAGCACCGACGCGAGGTACGGCTGGCGGCGGAACAGCAGGATGTCGCGCAGCGCGGCGAGCGGCTTGTGGAGCAGGCCGTCGAGATCGTTGGTCGGCATGTTCGGGCCGTCGATCGCGAACGCGTTCAGCGCGGCCGTGATCAGCAGCATCAGGCCGGCCGTCACGAGGAATGCACGGTAGATCTCGAACGCGCGCCGGATGAAGCGCTGGCGCGCGGCAGCCTCGTCGTGCCGTTCGGCGAGCGAGTTGTACGCGATCGCGGTGGCGAAGCCGCCGAGGAACACGAAGACCTCGGCCGCGTCGCACAGCGCGTAAGCGTGCAGCGTCACGCGCGACAGGATGCTGCCGCCGATGTGGTCGACGACGATGACGAGCAGCACGAGGCCGCGGAAGAAATCGAGCTCGGCGTAGCGGCCGGCCCGGGCCGGTGCGGTCATCGGACCGCCTCCCGGCGTGGGCCGCGGGCGCGGCCGGCACGCGCCGCGCATGAATCGGGGGGAAGCATGACTTCGTGAAGAAATGACGAACGGATGCGCATTGTGCCACCGATGCGGTGCATATCGGGTTTACGCGAATGGTCGGCCGTCGTGCTGCCGCCGATAAGCCGGGTCAGGCAGTCCACGCAACGGGGCAGTTGGACGAGCGCAACGGTTTGCGCAGGGTTCATCTACCCCGATGGACGGACGGTTTCCGACGTGACACCATTTTGACCTCACGCGGCCGCACACCGCGTCGTCCGCCCTGCGGGCCACACCTATAACAGACCAAACATTCGCCGGGCGCTCGACCATGCCCGGCCACCCGGCTCCGGAGAACCGTCATGAAGAAGCACATCTTTTTTACCGCCGCGCTAGCCGCTTTCGCCGCGCCGGTCTTCGCCCAGAACAGCGTGACGCTGTACGGAGTGATCGATGAAGGCTTCAATTACACGAACAACGTGAACGTCAATGGGGTCGGAAAAACGAATTACCAGCTGGCGAGCGGCTATGCGCAGGGCAGCCGCTGGGGCCTGAAGGGCAGCGAGGATCTCGGCGGCGGGCTGAAGGCGATCTTCACGCTGGAAAACGGTTTTGACGTGAACAACGGCCGGCTCGGCCAGGGCGGCCGCATGTTCGGCCGACAGGCGTTCGTCGGGCTGAGCGCCCCGCGCTTCGGCACGCTGACCTTCGGCCGTCAGTACGATGCCGTCGTCGACTATCTCGCGCCGCTCACCGCCAACGGCAACTGGGGCGGCACGCTGTTCTCGCACCCGTTCGACAACGACAACACGGACAACTCGTTCCGCGTCAACAACACGGTCAAGTATGCGAGCGCCGACTGGAACGGCCTGACGTTCGGCGGCACGTACAGCTTCAGCAACAGCACCGGCTTCTCGAACAACCGTCAGTACAGCCTCGGCGCGCAGTACTCCCTGGCCGGGCTGCAGGTCGCGGCGGCGTACCTGCAGGCGAACAACCCGGGCATCGGCAGCGCGGGCGCGATCTCGGCCGACGATGCGAACTTCGTCGCCGACCGCCTGCGGATCTTCGGCGGCGGCGTCAACTACACGTTCGGCCCGGCCACGGTCGGCTTCGTCTACACGAAGACGGACGTGAAGAACCCGGTGTCGACCGTCTACCTGCCGGCTTCGACGTTCGCCGGCCTGGGGCTGACCGCGACGAAGTTCCAGAACTTCGAGATCAACGGCAAGTACCAGCTCACCCCCGATTTCTATCTCGGCGCGCAGTACGTGTACACGGACGGCAAGTACGACGCCGCGGCCGGGACGTTCAAGCCGAAATACCACACGGTCGGCCTGATGGCCGACTACAGCTTGTCGAAGCGCACCGACGTCTATCTGCAGGGCGCATGGCAGAAGGTGGGCGGCGACAAGACCGGCACGGCGGCCGACGGCGGCTACGTGGTCGGCACGGACGGCCCGTCGGCGTCGTCGAACCAGTTCGCGGTGCGCGCCGCGATCCGCCACAAGTTCTGATCGGGGGGGCGGGCAGTGCCGAGGCCGAGCGCCTCGGCGCCCGCTGCCGTCAGTCTGCCCGCGGGCTGCTCCCGAGCGTATCCGCGAGCCAGTCGACGAAGATCCGCACGCGCGGCGCGAGGTGCCGGCCGGTCGGAAACACCACCGACACGGGCAGCGGCTCGGCATTCCATTCCGGCAGCACCTCGACCAGCGAGCCGTCGGCGAGCAGCGGCCCGAGCCCTTCGCGCGGCGCCTGGATCAGCCCGAGGCCCGCGAGACAGCACGCGAGATACGCCTGCGAGCTGTTGACCGACACGACGCTGCGCATCTTGACCGCGTGCAGCTGGCCCGAATCCATATCCGCATATTCCCAGTCCAGTTCGCGGCCCGTGCGGCTCGAGAAATAGCCGACCGCGACGTGGTCCGGCAGCTCGTCCGGCGAGCGCGGCGTGCCGTGCCGCTCGAGATACGCGGGCGCCGCGCAGTTGATCTGCGCCAGTTTGCCGATGCGCCGTGCGACGAGCGACGTATCGGACATCGCGCCGACCCGCACCGCGCAGTCGATGCCGTCGGCGACGAGGTCGACGAATCGGTCGGTCGTGCCGATCACGACGCGCAGGTCGGGGTAGCGCGCGTGGAAATCCGGTAGCGCCGGGATCACCTGGTTCAGCGCGAAGCGTTCGGGCAGGTCGACGCGGATCGCGCCGCGCGGCGTCGTGCCGGCGTCCTCGAACAGCGTTTCCGCATCGTCCAGATCGGCCAGCAACCGTGTGCAGCGCTCGTAATAGGTCGCGCCTTCGGCCGTCAGCGCGACGCGCCGCGTCGTGCGCTGCAGCAGGCGGACCTTCAGGTGCTTTTCCAGATACTGGACGGCGTTGCTGACCGTCGGGCGCGGCAGTTGCAACTGCTCGGCCGCTTTCGTGAAGCTGCCGAGATGGGCGACGCGCGCGAAGATGCGCATTGCTTGCAGATGATCCATGCGGGGCGGGTGCGTGGGTGGAGAGCAGGCTCCATTGTTAATCAGCGTCGAATGGTTTGGTTGAGTGTTTCGCGTTTATCGCGCGCCGCGATGCGCCCAGAATCCGGGCTGTCCATTCATCACTCGAGGAAACTGATATGGAAACGCGTGAACTGGGCCGGACCGGCCCTTGGGTGTCGGCAATTGCACTCGGCTGCATGGGGATGTCGGACTTCTACGGCCCGGCCGATCGCGACGAAAGCATCGCGACGCTGCACGCGGCGCTCGACCACGGCATCACGATGCTCGACACCGGCGATTTCTACGGGATGGGCGACAACGAGATGCTGATCCGCGACGCGCTGCGTGGCCGGGCACGCGACCAGGTGCTGATCAGCGTGAAATTCGGTGCGCTGCGCGATCCGGCCGGCGGGTTTGCCGGCTACGACGCGCGGCCGGTGGCGATCCGCAACTTCGTCGCGTACTCGCTGAAACGGCTCGGCACCGACTACATCGACATCTACCGGCCCGCGCGCGTCGATCCGGCCGTGCCGATCGAGGAGACGATCGGTGCGATCGCCGATCTCGTGAAGGCCGGGTACGTGCGCCATATCGGCCTGTCGGAAGCCGGCGTCGACACGATCCGCCGCGCGGCGGCCGTCGCGCCGATTTCCGACCTGCAGATCGAGTATTCGCTGCTGTCGCGCGGTATCGAGGCCGGGATCCTGCCCGCGTGCCGCGCACTCGGGATCGGCGTGACGGCCTACGGCGTGTTGTCGCGCGGGCTGCTGGGCGGACGCTGGAGCACCGCGCGCGAAGGCGAGCGCGATTTCCGCGCGGCGAGCCCGCGCTTCCAGGGCGAGAACCTCGCGCACAACCTCGCGCTCGTCGAGGCGCTGCGCGCCATCGCCGACGAGAAGGGCAGCAATCCGGCGCAGGTCGCGATCGCGTGGGTGCTGTCGCGCGGCGGCGATATCGTGCCGCTGATCGGCGCGCGTAAGCGTACGCAGCTTCAGGATGCGTTGCAGGCGGTTGAGATGCAACTAACGGTCAATGACATCGCTCGCATCGAAGCGGCGGTTCCCGCCGGCGCGGCTGCCGGTGAGCGTTATCCGGCCGCACAGATGGCGCACCTCGACAGCGAGCAGGGGCGGGGGGCGTCTCACGGGGACTGATCGGCGCGGATCGGCAATGGTTTCGGTACAGGCTCCGTATTCGCTCGAATCTTGGGGGCTGAGGCTGAGGCTGAGGCTGAGGCTGAGGCCGGCGAGGTAACCCCGATTGCAGTGCATGGCCGTCGTGACCCGACTTGACGCCGGCTGCGCATGTTTCGCCGGCCCACGGCGCGACAGCCCATCGCCATAACCGCGCCGCCGCCCCGTCCGGCAAGCCCTAGCCAGCCTCAGGCAAAACCAGATGGCGAGCGGCGCGATCGGGGTTCACCATCGGCGCCGTACTCAACCGGACGGAATGCCTTTCATGCAAGTTCATACGCTGACGATCATCGCGGTGGTCTTCCTGCTGGCCGGCGCGGTCAAGGGGATGATCGGGCTCGGGCTGCCGACGATCGCGATGGGGCTGTTGACGCTCGCGATGCCGCCGTCGGCCGCGGCGAGCCTGCTGCTCGTGCCGTCGTTCGTCACCAATGTGTGGCAGTTGTGGCTCGGCCCGTCGTTCGGGCCGCTGCTGCGCCGGCTGTGGCCGCTGCTCGCCGGCCTGGCGATCGGCACGCTCACGGGCGGGCTGCCCGCGCTCGCGGCCGGCAGCACCTGGACGCATGCGGCGCTCGGCGTGGTGCTGATCCTCTACGGGGTGTGGGGGCTGGCCGCCGCGCGGTTGCCCGCGCCGGGGCGCCATGAAAAATGGCTGTCGGCCGTGGTCGGTTACCTCACGGGTGTCGTGACGGCCGCGACCGGCGTGTTCGTCGTGCCGGCCGTGCCGTACCTGCAGGCGCTGCGGCTGTCGAAGGACGACCTGATCCAGGCGCTCGGGCTGTCGTTCACCGCGTCGACGATCGTGCTCGGCCTGCAGTTGCGCGTGACGGGCGCGCTGGAGACGGTCGATCTCGGCGTGTCGGCGCTTGCGCTCGTGCCGGCGCTGGCGGGCATGGTCGGCGGGCAATACGCTCGGCGTGTGATGAGCGAGAAGGCGTTCAAGCGCTGCTTCTTCGTCGGGCTGATCGCGCTCGGCGCGTATATGGCAGCTTCGGGGTGGCTGTAAGCGGGCATCGCTGACGAGCGCGGGCCCGCGGTCCGCTGTCCGCTGTCCGTGAAGCGCCCGAAGCCGGTTTCGACAACCGCGGGCTTCGGACGCGGTCACCGGACGCGGATCACCTCGCTCAGACCGGGTCGGCGTACTTCAGCGTCCAACCGAACGTGCGGCTCGCGCCCGCGCCGAGGGCAAACGGCTTCGTCGTACACGCGAAGTTCGAATGCAGCTGGCCGATCGGCGTCGTCGATAGCGGATTCGTCGTGCCGTTCGCCGTGTCGAAGGCCGACAGCGCGCAGGTGTCGAACCCGGACGCCGCATAGCCGGTCGCGGCGCTGTTCGCGTAGGTCACCGACACGCCGTCGCCGTTCGCCTGCGTCGACGCGAAATCCGCGAACGACGTGAAGTCCGTCTCGACCGACAGGTTGCCGGTGAGCGTGCCCGTGCTCAGCGTGTCGCTGCGGGCGACCGCGCCGTGCGCGAACGTCAGCACCGTATGCACCTGCAAATCGAGATCCGTCGTGTACGCCGCATTCTTCGACGCGAGCCGGAACTTCGCGGTATCGAACGACACGATCACCTGCCCGTTGCCTTGCTGGACGCTCAGGTTCTTGTAGTACGTGACGGGAATGTAGGTCTTCCCGTTGTACGACACCTGCGGCACCAGCAGCGCGTAGCCGAGATCGGTCGTGCCGTAGATCAGCTTGTCGGAGAACGGCACCGGGTAGTACGGCGTGTACGAGTTGTAGTCGGGCGCCTGGCTGAGGTTCAGGTTGATCACGCGCCGGCCGTCGCGCACGGTGACGAGCGCCGCGCTGTACGGATGCGCGGTGTCGCCCGGCTGGTTGTACCAGGTGAGCGTGTAGTGCGGCAGCGCGTCGAGCCA
Organism: Burkholderia sp. Se-20373; assembly: GCF_017104705.1. Lineage (NCBI taxonomy): Bacteria > Pseudomonadati > Pseudomonadota > Betaproteobacteria > Burkholderiales > Burkholderiaceae > Burkholderia > Burkholderia sp. Se-20373. Next base: position 6,880 of record NZ_JAAGPH010000186.1, read on the forward strand.
CGCGTTGTAGTCCGTATCGGCCATCGGCGCCTTGCCGCCGAAGCCGAGCTTGTTCCACCACGCGTTCACGTACAAGTACTGGTGCAGCAGGCTGAAGTTCTCGCCCATCACGCGCGGCTTGCCGCGATACGCGTCCGTGCCGCGGCCCTTGACCCACATGTTCACCGACGGCGTCGGCAGCGACGGGTCGTACCAGTACGTGTCGAAACGCTGCGCGGCCTGGTAGATGAACTTGTAGGCAACCTGCTTTTCCTGGTCGGTCAGCACGCCGGCATTGGCCGCGGCGGTCAGCACTTCCATGAACGCCGAATCGCCGTACGGGCCGATCGAGCGGCCGTAGTTGAAGCCCTGGCCGTTCGCGTTCAGCTGCGGGAGGATCAGGTCGACCGACTTGCGCAGATAGCCCTTCAGCTCGGGTGTGAGGTTCGCCTCGTTGCCCATCTCGAACGTGCGCTCGGTCACTTCGCCGATCAGCAGCGTGCTGTAGCGGTCGAAGCGCGCCTGGTCGTAGTAGGTCGTGTGCGTGTTCGACGCTTCGTCCGAAAACCCGCCCGACGAGTCGTTGCGGATATGGTTCGTCAGCGTGTACAGCAGCGCGTCGCGCGCACCCATCGTCGCGACCGACGGATCGGTCTTCGATGCAAACGACGGGCTGCTCCAGCCGAGCTTCTGGCGCAGCCCGGAAATTCCGTAGGACACCGCATAGTAATTCTGCGCGGTGTTGAGGGAGGCGATGTCGATCGGCGTGCCGGCCGCGGGGCACGTATCGGTCTTGCCGCTCGCATCGGGGCCGAACATGTCGCAGAAGGTGAGCCGCCGCTGCAGGGTCGCGAGCATCGCATCGCTGAAGACTTCGTTGAGCATCCCGTGCGCCTTCAGGTTGTTCAGCGCGACGAGGTAGTAGTACTCGCCCCAGGACGTATTCGCATACGTGTAGTTGCTGCCCGACTGCGCCATCATCGCGGTCGTGATCGTCTGGTACGTCGCGAGGTAGCTGGCGTACTGCGGATCGTTCTTCGACTTCATGTCGATCAGGATGTACGACAGGCCGAGCGCGAGCTTGCCCGGCAGGAATTTGTCGCCGGTGTTCGTGTCGAGCACGTGGACCGGCGTGCCGTCGCCGAGATCCATCACGACCTGCGTGAAGTCGGACGATTTCCGGATCAGGTCGAACAGTGCGCGCATCTGGCCCATCATCGTGACCGGAATGTTCGCGCCGGCCGGCACGCTGGTGTCGGGCGCGCCGTAGACGAGCGCCTGCAGCGAGTTCGCTGCGAGCGTCGGTGTCGTGGACGGGGGCGGCGAAGATGACGACGGTGGCGGCGTGTCGGTCACGTCGTTGCCGCCGCAGGCGCTGACGAACAGGACGGAAAGGGCGCTGAGCGCGGCGCCGAGCGCGAATCTGCTGCGCGGATGCATTGTGTCTCCAGTTTTGAATAGTGATGAAGCACGGGCAGGTGTGGCCGTTGCCGCGCGCGATGCCCGTACCCGGCCGCCGTCTTGCAACCCTGATCCCTGAAGGCGGACGGCCTGAATCACTTGTCGAGCGGGCAAGCGTTCTCCCTGCACGGGCCGTGACCGGCGTCGCGCTGAAGCGATGGAAAACGTTTTCCTAATTTAGGCATCCGTCGGCGTGATGTCAATGAACTTTCACGTCTGGCGGGGCGGGAAAAACCCGGATGGTGGGAAGGTGGGAGTGAAGGAGGAGAACGAAACGATGCAGGATTTACCGGGATTTCTTCTTGATGAGGCAGGGTGCGGCGAAGGATGCCGAGGCGGAAACGACGACCAGAAGGAATGTGTGCCGATGCGGGTTCGCTGAATTTCGAAAGAAAACGTTATCCATAAGGATCGGGATGAATTCGGTGGACATCGGGGCGCGACGGCGACCGGCAGCCACGCCGTTTCGTCGAGCCTAAAGCTGTGCCTCGATCGCGGCCTTGTCGATCACCGACCAGACCTGGCGGATCTTGCCGTCATGAAATTCGTAGAACACGTTCTCGCAGAATGTGACCTTCCGGCCGTCGACGGCGAGCCCCATGAACGTCCCGCTCGGCGAACAGGCGAAGCGCAGCCGGCAGGCGATGCGCGGCGGCTCGCACACGAGCAGCCGGATGTCGAAACGGAGATCGGGAATGTCGCGGAAGTCCTGTTCCAGCATCGCGCGGTAACCGGCGAGGCCGAGCGGCCGGTCGTTGTGGATCACGTGGTCGGCGACATATTCGCCGAGCGCCGGCCAGTCCTGCCGGTTCAGGCAGTCGATGTATGCGCGGTAGCGGGTTGCGAGATCGGTGTCGGTCATGGCCGTGCCTCCGTGTGTCGACGGGATGAGTCGGATGCGGCGCGCGTCACCGCGGCGTGGTTTCGCCGGACAGGAACGCGACGAACTCCCGCGTGTACTTCGGCAGCGCATCGAACGACCGCGCGCACAGCTTCAGCCGACGATGGCTCCACGCATCGGACAGCTCGACGAGCCGCACGTCCATCGTCTGCATCGCGCGCTCGGCCGCATGGCGCGACACGATGCCGATGCCCACGCCGCTCGCGATCACGCGGCAGATCGCATCGAAGCTCTTCAGCTGCACGCGATAGCGGATCCGCTTGCCGAGCGCGCGCGCCTGGTCGGCGAGATGCACCTGCAGCGCGCTGCCGTCGGTGAGGCCGATGAAGTCGGCATCGGTGATCGAGTCGAATGCGACCTTGTCCTGCGACGCGAGCGGATGCGCGGCCGGCACGACGACGATCAGCCAGTCCTCGCGGAACGGCTTCTGTTCGAGACCGCCGAGCCCGACCGAATCGGCGACGATGCCGACCTCGGCCGTCTTGTTGCGGATCGCATGCACGATCTCCTGGCTCGAGCGCTCCTCGACGCTGATCGACAGCTTCGGATGATGCGGCAGGTAGTCGGCCAGCGCGTCGGGCAGGTATTCGCTCAGCGACGCCGTGTTGCACAGCAGCCGGATATGCCCGCGCAGCCCCTGGCCGTATTGCTGCAGCTCGCCGCGCATGTGGTCGATCTGCTGCAGCACGGTGCGCGCGTGGTGTTCGAGCGCGCGGCCCGCATCGGTGGCTTGCGCGCCCGACTTGGTCCGGTGCAGCAGCGGCACGCCGAGCTCGTCCTCCATGCCGCGGATGCGCTCGCTCGCGGCCTGCAGCGTGATGTGGGTCCGCTCGGCGCCGCTCGTGATCGTGCCGGCCTCGCAGATGTTCAGGAAGAGCCGCAGGTCGGTCAGGTCGAAGCGCATGATGGGTGGGGCGATCGTATTGGAATGGCCGATAAGTTAGCAGGGAATCGCGGCCGGGGTCTCAGGCGCAGCTTGAGGCCCGATTCGCCGGTTCCGCATTTTCGGGGCGCGATCGATGGCGGATCATGGCCGCACATCAACCGGGGAGCCTGTCATGCAGATCGATCCGTCGTGGGGCGTGTCGTTCAAGATCGCGTTGCACGTGCTGTTCCTGTGCATCGGCATCGCGTGGGCCTGTTCCGAACTCGCCGCGTGGTTGCGCTGAACGTCGCGGCAATCGCCGCGTCGTGTCTATCGAAACCCGGTTTTCATAGTTTCCAGCGACGAAAATTCTTCCGCTTTCCTGCAAAAAGACCATCAAGTTTTCCTGAATCGGACCGTATTACCGGTAGCGAATGCCGGCCGGCATCCGGTTCGTGATCGTTTGTCATCATTGTTTGCATCCGGTTACACGTCGGCCGTTCCGTTTTTGAGATGCTTGAAAGATTGTCAAACCGGAGTCGGATCGTCCATGAAAACGCGCGAGATTCACCGCAACGCGGCGTGGCTGCCAGGCCTGGCAGCCGTGCTCGTCATGGCCGGTTGTGCAAGCACGCAGTCCGTTCCGCCGAGCGACACGCTGGCGGGACAGTCGTCGCCGTCGAGCCAGCCCGCCGCTGCGCCGTCGGCCAGTACACCGCCGCCGGCGCCGATTTTCGTCGCGCAGAAGTACGTCGTGAAGCGCGGCGACACGCTGACGGGCATCGCGTCCGCGAACGGCTGCAGCGTTGCCGACCTGCGCACCTGGAACAAGCTGGGCGCAAACGGCAGGCTGCGCATGGGGCAGGCGCTGCGCATCGTCAAGCAGCAGCCGTTGCCGGCGCCGGGCGCGGCCGGCACGCAGGTGGCCGCATCGTCGGCGTCGGGCAATGGCGCGGCGAGCAACCCGGCCGCCGCGCAGACCATCGCGTCGAACGCGAGCGACCGTCAGGTCGTCAAGGAAACGAAGCGGCATGCGGGCGGCGTCGCGCTCAAGTGGCCCGCGAGCGGCAAGATCGTCGACGGCTTCCGGCCGGGGCAGAACCGCGGCATCCAGATCGCCGGCCGGCCGGGCGACCCGGTCCGCGCCGCGGCCGACGGCCGCGTGATGTACGCGGGCACCGGCCTGAACGATTACGGCAGCCTGATCATCGTCCAGCACAACGCGGATTTCCTGACTGCCTATGCGCACAACCGCAGGCTGCTCGTGAAGACGGGCGACATCGTGCGCCAGGGCGACGAGATCGCCGAGATGGGCGACCTCGACAACTCGCGTGTCGCGCTGCTGTTCGAAGTGCGACGCGACGGCAAGCCGGTCAATCCGATGCCGTATCTGCCTTCGTCGCAAGGGTGACGCCGGGCCGTTTCGCTGGAACGGCGCGGCGGTCGCTGCTACGCTAGGGTCTGTTCATGCAAGTCCCGCGCTTCGCGGGGCCGGCGGTCGTCTTTCGGGGATGCGCGGCGTAGGCCGTCGCGGGCCGGCCGCCGGCGTGAACGGGCGCGCTTCTTCAACGCGTGCCCGAGCTGCTTCGTGCCACCGATTCCGACAGAACTCACGACATTCATGGAACACTCTCCGACACGCCGCTCGCTGTTGCTTGCCGCCGTTGCCGCGCCGTTCGTCGCCGCGTGCACGTCCGCGCCGGTCGCCGACCAGGGGCGCGCCCACACCGCCCAGGCTGAGTTGACCGCGCTCGAAAAGGCCTCGAATGGCCGGCTCGGCGTCGCCGCGCTCGATACGTCGAACGGCGTGCGCATCGCGCACCATGCGCGCGAGCGCTTCCCGCTGTGCGGCACGTATGCGGTCGCCGCGGCGGCCGCGATGCTCGCGCGCGGCTCGCTCGATGCGTCGCTGCTGCCGCGCCGCATCCTGTACCGCCGCTATGAAATCGTTGCGGGCTCGCCGATCACGGAAAGCCACGTCGACACGGGCATGACGATCGAGCAGCTGTGCGCGGCGATGCTGCAGTCGGGCGACAAGGGCGCCGGCAACCTGCTGATGGGCGTGCTCGGCGGCCCGCAGGCCGTCACGGCGTTCGTGCGCGCGAGCGGCGACACGTCGTTCCGCCTCGATCACTGGGAACCCGAACTGAACAACGCCGCGCCCGGCGACGAACGCGACACGTCGACGCCGGTCGAGATGGTCGACACGCTGCAGCGGCTGCTGCTCGGCAACACGCTGCAGGAGCCGCAGCGCGCGCGACTGACGGAATGGATGGTCGGCGGCGCGCGCGGCGCGACCGGCATCGCGGCGGGCGTGCCGCCCGGCTGGCGCATCGCCGACAAGGCCGGCACGGGCG
>NZ_JAAGPH010000187.1:0-12408 GCF_017104705.1 Burkholderia sp. Se-20373
GGCCTCGAGGTCGGCCGGGACGCCTACGTGCACAAGCAGGTCGCGCCGCGCACGCTGCTCGCGCGGATCAAGGCCCAGCTGCGCCGCGCGCCCGCGCGCGTGACCGAGAGCACCGCGCCGCAGCCCGAGCGCTACGCGGCGATCGGAGCGCATAAAAAAACCCCGGCTTTACCGGGGTTTTTCATTTGAGGCGAACGAAGCTTACGCGACGCGCGCCGTCGGCTCGACGCCGGCCGCTTCGGCCAGGGCGAGCGCCTTGTCGGTCGCTTCCCACGAGAATTCCGGCTCTTCGCGGCCGAAGTGGCCGTAAGCAGCGGTCTTCTCGTAGATCGGGCGCAGCAGGTCGAGCATCTTGATGATGCCCTTCGGACGCAGGTCGAAATGCTCGCGCACGAGCTTCGTGATCACCGCATCCGACACGCGGCCCGTGCCGAACGTGTTGACCATCACCGAGGTCGGCTCGGCCACGCCGATCGCGTACGACACCTGGATCAGCGCGCGCGAGGCGAGGCCCGCGGCGACGATGTTCTTCGCGACGTAGCGGCCTGCGTACGCGGCCGAGCGGTCGACCTTCGACGGATCCTTGCCCGAGAACGCGCCGCCGCCGTGCGGTGCGGCACCGCCGTAGGTATCGACGATGATCTTGCGGCCGGTCAGGCCGCAGTCGCCCTGCGGGCCGCCGATCACGAACCGGCCGGTCGGGTTCACCAGGAACTTGATGTCGCCCTTGATCAGGTCGGCCGGCAGCGTCGGCTTGATGATTTCCTCGATCACGGCTTCGCGCAGCGCCGGCAGCTCGATGTCCGGTGCGTGCTGCGTCGACAGCACGACGGTGTCGATCGAATCGGGCTTGCCGTCGACGTAGCGAACCGTCACCTGCGACTTCGCGTCCGGGCGCAGCCATTGCAGGCGGCCGTCGCGACGCAGGCTGGCCTGGCGCTCGACGAGGCGGTGCGACAGGTAGATCGGCAGCGGCATCAGTTCCGGCGTTTCATCGCACGCGTAACCGAACATCAGACCCTGGTCGCCCGCGCCCTGGTCGAGGTTGTCGTCGTGTGCACGATCGACGCCCTGGGCGATGTCCGGCGACTGCTTGTCGTACGCGACGAGCACCGCGCAACCCTTGTAGTCGATGCCGTAGTCGGTGTTGTCGTAGCCGATGCGCTTGATCGTGTCGCGCGCGATCTGGATGTAGTCGATGTTGGCCGTCGTGGTGATTTCACCGGCCAGAACGACGAGACCCGTGTTGCACAGCGTTTCCGCCGCGACGCGGGAATATTTGTCCTGCTCGAGGATGGCATCGAGGATCGCGTCCGAGATCTGGTCCGCGACTTTGTCCGGATGGCCTTCAGAGACGGATTCGGACGTGAAGAAATAATCGTTTGCCACTTTTTCAGGCTCCTGTGTGGTTACGGTTGGTTTCACGTAGCCAGCTTCGTTGGGCCTGAAGCGGCGACGCTTTAGCGGATTACCAGGACCGGGCAGCGTGTGTGACGCCAACCGGCTTCGCCCCGCAAGTTGTCAGTTAACTCGGCGAAGCCCGTATTATAGCGGCTTTCCTGAATTGTCACAGAGCGCCGCCCGTGCTGCATCTTCCGCTGTCTCACCACCCTGTTCGCAAAGCGCCGGCCAGCCGGTCCCACGGAGGTTTCGCATGCTAGGTCGTCTAGCCACGCACCTCGCCATTGGCTTGCTGAAACTGCTCGCCCTGTTGCCGTACGGCCTGACCGCACGGTTCGGCGATGGTCTCGGCTGGCTGCTCTACAAGATCCCCAGCCGGCGAAAGCGCATCGTACACACCAATCTGAAACTCTGCTTCCCTGACTGGAGCGACGAACGCCGCGAGGAAATTGCCGGGCAGCATTTCCGCCATGCGATCCGCAGCTACGTCGAGCGCAGCGTGCAGTGGTTCGGCTCGGAGAAGAAGCTCGCGAAGCTGATCCAGGTCGACAGCGCGGTCGATCTCGACGATCCGGACCTGCCGCCGACGCTGTTCCTCGGCCTGCATTTCGTCGGCATCGAGGCCGGCTCGATCTGGCTGAATCGTTCGCTGCACCGCCGCTGCGGGTCGCTGTACCAGCCGTTCTCGAACGCGGTGCTCGAGGAAGAGGCGAAGAAGGCGCGCGGGCGTTTCGACGCCGAAATGGTCGGCCGCGCGGACAGCGCGCGCGTCGTGCTGCGCTGGCTGCGCGACCGCAAGCCGGTGATGCTCGGCGCCGACATGGACTACGGGCTGCGCAATTCGACGTTCGTGCCGTTCTTCGGCGTGCCCGCCTGCACGCTGACGGCGGTCGGCCGGCTCGCGAAGACGGGCCGCGCGCAGGTCGTGCCGTTCATCGGCGAGGTGCTGCCGAACTACAAGGGCTATCGTCTGAAGGTATTCAAGCCGTGGGATCACTACCCGACCGGCGACGACGATCTCGACGCGCGGCGAATGAACGCATTCCTCGAGGAGCAGATCCCGCTGCTGCCCGAGCAATACTATTGGGTTCACAAGCGCTTCAAGACGCGTCCGAACGGCGAGCCGAGCCTGTACTGAGCCACGCTCACGAGAGCGCGGTCACGTGCGTGCCCGCGCTCTCGCCACCTTGGGCACGCCTTTCGCGCGCGCCTGCCACAAGTCGTAAGCGGATTGCTGGGCGAGCCACAGATCCGCGCGACCGCCGTTTTCCTCGCCAAGCCACGCCTCGATGCGCAACGCCATTTCCGGCGAGATCCCCGCATGACCATGCAGAATGCGCGACAACGCCGCACGCGTGACGCCGAGTTGCGCCGCGGCCTCGGTGACGGTCAGGCCGAATGCCGGCAACACGTCGTCGCGCAGCGCTTCGCCTGGGTGCGGCGGATTGAAGATGCGAGTCATCGCTTGAATCACCTCAGTGGTAGTCCTGGTAATCGACCAGGACGGCGTCGGCGCCCTCGAAACTGAACGTCAGACGCCAGTTGCTGCTCACGCTCACCGCGAAATGGCCGTCCAGTCCACGGGCAAGGCCGTGAAACCGCCAGCCCGGCACGTTCATGTCGAGCGGCCGGCTCGCGACGTCGAGACGTGCAAGCTGACGCCGTAACCTTGGCGCATGGTCGGGCCGGATGCCGGCCTTGTTCCCGCTCGTGAAAAACGCTTCCAGCCCCTTGTGCTGCCACGACTTGATCATGGATCTCCCACATTCGAGTCGCGATGCCGACAGCATGGCCCATGCGTATAGCCACACTATACGAATCGCTTGATTGCCTCGTCAATTTGACCTGTACGAAAGTGCGCGTCCACGCCATCCCGTGTTTTCGCCGAACCCTGCTGGCACCACGACAGGCCCGTCACACCGCATCAATCTGCCCGCCTGTCGCACACGCGACCAGTCGACCGATCGGCAGATGTACCCTATTTCGCCCCCGCCCTCTCCCCGCCCTCCCCCCGCCCGCGCAGGACGCCCCTGTCGGCTGCATGTATCATTTGCGGTTGAGATCAGCACGACGAACGAGGCCGCCCGGCATGGCGCGGCGTCGCGCGCACCGCGCTGACCGCCTTGTTCGCCATGGAAATCCGGACCCAGTGAAACTCTCGTTCACCAAGATGCACGGCGCGGGCAACGACTTCGTCGTGCTCGACGGCTATTCGCGCGCATTGCCGCCGCTCACGGAAGCGCAGGTGCGTGCGCTCGCCAACCGCCACTTCGGCATCGGCGCCGACCAGCTGCTGCTCGTCGAGAAACCGACCGTCGACGGCGTCGATTTCAAGTACCGGATCTTCAATTGCGACGGCGGCGAGGTCGAACACTGCGGCAACGGCGCGCGCTGCTTCGTGAAGTTCGTCAGCGACCGCGGCCTGACCGACAAGCGCAGCGTGCGCGTGCAGGTGATGAAGGGCCTGATCACGCTGACGATGCAGGACAACGGCGAAGTCGTCGTCGACATGGGTGCGCCCGTGTTCGCGCCGGCGCAGGTGCCGTTCGACGCCGCGGGCCTCGACGGCCGCACCGACGGTCGCGACACGCTGTGGCCGCTCGACGTCGGCGGTGCGACGCGCTGGATCTCGACGGTGACGATGGGCAACCCGCACGCGGTGCAGGTCGTCGACGACACCGAGGCGTATCCGGTGCTGGAAGAAGGCCCGCTGATCGAGCACCACGCGCGCTTCCCGGAGCGCGTGAACGCCGGCTTCATGCAGATCGTGTCGCGCAGCGAAGTGAAGCTGCGCGTGTACGAACGCGCGGCGGGCGAGACGCTCGCGTGCGGCACCGGCGCGTGCGCGGCGGTCGCAGCCGGCATCCGGCGCGGCCTGCTCGATTCGCCGGTGACCGTGCACACGCACGGCGGCACGCTGACGATCAGCTGGGACGGCGCGCGCGACGAAGCCGCCGCGCTGATGATGGCCGGCCCCGCCACGACCGTGTTCGAAGGCGAGATCGACCTGAACGTCTGACCCTGCAACGTCCTTGATAACTGAACGCTCCCGCCACATGAACGATCGCGAAGTCGCCGACTACCTGCTCGCCAATCCCGAATTCTTCGCGCAGCACGCCGAACTGCTCGCGACGATCCGCCTCGCGAACCCGCACGGCAAGGCCGCGATCTCGCTGCAGGAGCGGCAGATGGAGATGCTGCGCGACAAGAACAAGCATCTCGAGCGCCGGCTCGCCGAACTGGTGCGCTACGGCCACGAGAACGACAGCCTGTCCGCGAAGTTCAGCCGCTGGACCGCGCGCGTGATCGCGGAACGCGATCCGTATGCGCTGCCGCGCACGATCGCCGACGGCATCGCCGAAGTCTTCGACGTGCCGCAGACGGCGCTGCGCGTGTGGGACGTCGCCGACACCTACTCGCAAGCCGACTTCGCGCGCCAGGTCGGCGAGGAAGTGCGCCTGTTCACGAACGGGCTGTCGACGCCGTACTGCGGGGCGAACACGGGCTTCGAGGCCGCGCAGTGGCTCGCGCCCGCGATCGCCGCGCATGCGGCGGAAGGCGCGGAAGCCGCGCCGCCGGCCGGCGACGGCTCGGCCGCATCGGTCGCGCTGCTCGCGCTGCGTGCGCCGCTCGCCGGCAACGATGCGCCCGCGTTCGGCCTGCTCGTGCTCGGCTCGCCCGACCCGCGCCGCTTCCACGACGGGATGGCCACCGACTTCCTCGCGCAGATCGCGACGCTCGCGAGCGCCGCGCTCACGCGCCTGCTGCCGCACTGATCCTTCCGCACGCGATGACAGACGATCCGATCGCCGCCTACCTGTCGAACCTGAAGCACGTCAGGCAGCTGTCGGAACACACGCTGCGCGGCTACACGCACGAACTCGACGAGCTGAAGAAGCTCGCGAACGGCCGGCCGCTCGAAGCGCTGACGGCCGCCGACATGCGCGGCGCAGTCGCGCGTGCACATTCGGGCGGGCTGTCCGCCCGGTCGATCTCGCACCGCCTGTCCGCGTGGCGCGCGTTCTACCGCTGGCTCGCGCAGCGCGTCGAGATGCCCGCGAACCCGGTCGCCGCGGTGCGCGCGCCGAAACGCGCGAAGACCTTGCCGAAGGCGCTGTCGGTCGACGATGCATCGGCGCTGATGGACGCGCCGCTCGCCAACACGACCGAAGGCATCCGCGATCACGCGATTCTCGAGCTGTTCTATTCGTCGGGGCTGCGCCTCGCCGAGCTGATCGGGCTCGACGTGATGTACACGCAGGCCGACGGCTACCGCTCGACCGGCTGGCTCGACCTCGCCGAAGCCGAAGTCACCGTGCGCGGCAAGGGCAACAAGGAGCGCAAGGTGCCGGTCGGCCGCAAGGCGATCGATGCACTGAACGCGTGGCTCGCGGTACGCGGCGAATTCGTGAAGCACGATCCGCATCCGCTGTTCGTGTCCGTGCGCGGCAACCGGATGTCGCCGGGCGTCGTGCGCGAGCGCGTGAAGCGCGCGGCGCTCACCGCGGGCATCCCCGCCAACGTCCATCCGCACGTGCTGCGCCACTCGTTCGCAACGCACGTGCTGCAGTCGAGCGGCGACCTGCGCGCGGTGCAGGAGCTGCTCGGCCACGCGAGCGTCTCCGCGACGCAGGTCTATACGTCGCTCGACTTCCAGCATCTCGCGAAGATTTACGACAGCGCGCACCCGCGCGCGAAGAAGCGCGACTGACGCGCGCCCCGTATTACCCGCCGCGCGCGGCGACCGGCCACGGCCGGCTTCGCGCACGGCCCATTTCGATCTCATCATGCAAACCGTCACCCTCAAGCCGTCCAAGGAAAAATCGCTGCTGCGCCGCCATCCGTGGATCTACGCCAATGCGATCGACCGCGTCGACGGCAAGCCCGCGCCCGGCGCGACCGTGCTCGTGCGCGCGCACGACGGACGCTTCCTCGCGCGCGGCGCGTACAGCCCGCAATCGCAGATCCGCGTGCGCGTGTGGAGCTTCGACGAGAACGAGCCGATCGACCACGCATTCTTCAAGCGCCGCGTGCAGCGCGCGGTCGCGCACCGCACGACGATGGTGTCGGGCACGGGCGCGGTACGGCTCGTGTTCGGCGAAGCCGACGGGCTGCCGGGGCTGATCGTCGACTATTACGTCGCGGACACCGCCGAAGCCGGCGCCGCCCCGCGCGGCCAGCTCGTCTGCCAGTTCATGGCCGCGGGCGTCGAGGCGTGGAAGGACGCGATCGTGAAGGCGCTCGTCGGCGCCACGGACTGCCCGAACGTCTACGAACGCTCTGACGTATCGATCCGCGACAAGGAAGGGCTCGAACAGACGACCGGCATACTGGCCGGCGACGCGCCGCCCGCGACACTGATCTCGAACGAAAACGGCGTGCGCTATCACGTCGACGTGCCGAACGGCCACAAGACGGGCTTCTACGTCGACCAGCGCGACAACCGCGCGCTGGTGGCGCAGTACGCGGCCGATCGCGACGTGCTGAACTGCTTCTGCTACACGGGCGGCTTCTCGCTCGCGGCGCTCAAGGGCGGCGCGAAGCGCGTCGTGTCGATCGACTCGTCGGGCGATGCGCTCGCGCTCGCGCAGCAGAACGTCGTCGCCAACGGCTTCGACGCCGAACGCGCGACCTGGCTCGACGCCGACGCATTCAAGACGCTGCGCCGCCTCGTCGACGAAGGCGAGCGTTTCGACCTGATCGTGCTCGATCCGCCGAAGTTCGCGCCGACGCGCGACAGCGTCGATCGCGCGGCGCGCGCGTACAAGGACATCAACCTGAGCGGCTTCAAGCTGCTGCGCCCGGGCGGCCTGCTGTTCACGTACTCGTGCTCGGGCGCGATCGACATGGACCTGTTCCAGAAGATCGTCGCGGGTGCGGCCGCCGACGCGAAGGTCGACGCGCGCATCCTGAAGCGCCTCGGCGCGGGCGTCGATCACCCGCTGCTCGCGGCCTTCCCGGAAGGCGAATATCTGAAGGGCCTGCTGTTGCAAATCGTCTGATCGCCCCGATCTACGCGCGTAACCGTTCGCCGGCCGCGCCCTGGCGCCCGGCGGATCCGCGCTCCCGCCTGTCGTTCGGACGACGGGCGAGGGCTTGACAGGTATGTTTCAATGGATGGTTGTGCGCCCCGGCTGGAAAAGCCTCGGGGCGCGACGCACATCCTGGTTTTGACCCCGATTCACGAACCACAGGCGATTGACATGGCCACTCCCGTCACCATCCTCACCGGCTTCCTCGGCAGCGGCAAGACGACGCTGCTCAAGCGCATCCTGAACGAACAGCACGGCATGAAGATCGCCGTGATCGAGAACGAGTTCGGCGAAGAGAACATCGACAACGAAATCCTCATCCAGGATTCGAACGAGCAGATCATCCAGATGAGCAACGGCTGCATCTGCTGCACGATCCGCGGCGACCTCGCACGCACGCTCGGCGATCTCGCCGCGAAGAAGCGCGAAGGCAAGCTCGACTTCGACCGCATCGTGATCGAAACGACCGGCCTCGCAAATCCGGGCCCGGTCGCGCAAACCTTCTTCATCGACAGCGAAATCGCCGACGATTTCCTGCTCGACGCGGTCATCACGCTGGTCGATGCGAAGCACGCGAACGCGCAGCTCGACGAGCACGAGGTCGTGCAGCGCCAGGTCGGCTTCGCCGATCGCCTGTTCATCACGAAGTCGGACCTGGTCGACGACCAGACGGTGGCCGGCCTCAAGCACCGCCTGATGCACATGAACCCGAAGGCCGCGATCAAGGTCGTGAACTTCGGCGAAGCGGACATCAAGGAAATCTTCGACCTGCGCGGCTTCAACCTGAACGCGAAGCTCGAGATCGACCCCGACTTCCTCGCCGAGGACGATCACGCGCACCACCATCACGATCACGACCATGATCACGATCACGCCAGTTGCGACCACGATCACGGTCAATGCGCGCACGATCACGACCACGGCCACCACCATCACCACCACGCGCACCACGACGACAAGATCAAGTCGTTCGTGTACCGCAACGACCGCCCGTTCGACCCGAACAAGCTGGAAGACTTCCTTGGCGGCATCCTGCAGATCTACGGCGAGCGGATGCTGCGCTACAAGGGCGTGCTGTACATGAAGGGCGTCGACCGCAAGGTCGTGTTCCAGGGCGTGCACCAGATGATGGGCAGCGACCTCGCGTCGAAGTGGCTGCCGGTCGAGAAGAAGACGAACAAGATGGTGTTCATCGGCGTCGATCTGCCGCAGGACCTGATCACCGACGGCCTCGACGCCTGCCTCGCCTGACGCGCGCGGGCAACCGCCGCACATGCCGCCGCGGGGCCGCCTCGCAGGCGGCTGCGGCGGCCGGGGGGCGCCCTTTTTGGGCAGGGTTTCGCCGTCATCGCTTTTTCGCGATTTGCGCGTTATATTTTCTAGATATTGGCGCAGCCGACGGGGATCGACCCGATACGGCGCCCGCTTGCGATTCAGTTACAATACGTGCCCGCTGGAGTACGGCAACAAACAGGCCCGGTTCTTGCTGAACCAGTTTTCCGGGCATCGCAACCGCGCCGGATCGCCAATCCGCCTCCCGGCCGCGGCCGATGCGATGTGCCGCGCAGCACACCGGTTCGCAGCGCGCGCAACTCCGCGCCAGGCCTATCCTGGTATTTGAGAACCGGTTTTCCAGAGGCTTTCGGCCCCGCGGCGGCAAATCGCAAATGATTGCAAGCGCGGTTGCGGGTAATCCCAAAGTGCAGGCAATATCTATCGATTTGCCGCACATTGAAGAAGCAAGCAGATGACGAAGAAACTCTTGACCGAAGCCGAAATCCTGAAGATGAGCGACAAGGATTACATGAATGAGGATCAGCTCGCCTTCTTCAAAAATCGGCTCGAACAGTTGCAGGCGGACATCCTCAAGAATGCAGGCCAGACGACCGAGAACCTGCGCGAGACGGTGATCGTGCCCGATCCCGCCGATCGCGCGACGATCGAGGAAGAGCACGCGCTCGAACTGCGTACGCGCGATCGCGAACGCAAGCTCCTCAAGAAGGTTCAGCAGTCGCTCGCCCGCATCGATTCCGGCGATTACGGCTGGTGCGAGGAAACCGGCGAGCCGATCGGCATTCCGCGCCTGCTCGCGCGTCCGACCGCCACGCTGTCGCTCGAGGCGCAGGAGCGCCGCGAGCTGCGCCAGAAGCTGTTCGGCGACTGATCGAGCGGCGTTCCGCTCAGACACGCTGCTTCCCGAAAGCGCGCGGCCTGCCGCGCGCTTTTTGTTTTTCCGGCACCGGTTCCCCGCCGGCCGCCGATTTGCCCACCCCGCCTCTTGATATCCCGGCGCCCGCCCTAAAATGAAACGGACGCGCGCCGGGCCGCTTCCCGGCGCACTGCGAGTTACGCGGCGGCGCCTCGCGCCCCCCGACTCTTCCCCGTTTTTCTCAAGGAACGCAGATGGAGCAATTTCACGGCACGACCATCGTTTCGGTCCGGCGCGGCGACAAGGTCGCGCTCGGCGGCGACGGCCAGGTAACCCTCGGCAACATCGTCATGAAGGGTGGCGCGCGGAAAGTGCGGCGGATCTACAACAACCAGGTGCTGGTCGGATTCGCGGGCGGCACCGCCGATGCGTTCTCGCTGCTCGACCGCTTCGAGGCGAAGCTCGAGAAGCACCAGGGCAACCTGACCCGTGCGGCCGTCGAGCTCGCGAAGGACTGGCGCACCGACCGGATGCTGCGCCGCCTCGAGGCGATGCTGATCACGGCCGACGCCACCACCACGCTCGTCATCACCGGCAACGGCGACGTGCTCGACCCCGAGGAAGGCATCTGCGCGATCGGCTCGGGTGGTGCGTATGCGCAGGCGGCAGCCCGCGCGCTCGCGGAAAACACCGAACTGTCGCCGCGCGAGATCGTCGAGAAGTCGCTCAAGATCGCCGGCGACATGTGCATCTACACGAACCACAACCGCATCATCGAAACGATCGAGTAAGGACCGCACCATGAGCACCATGACCCCTGCCGAGATCGTCTCGGAACTCGACAAGCACATCATCGGCCAGGCGAAGGCGAAGAAGGCCGTCGCGGTCGCGCTGCGCAACCGCTGGCGCCGCCAGCAGGTCGCCGACCCGCTGCGCCAGGAAATCACCCCGAAGAACATCCTGATGATCGGGCCGACGGGTGTCGGCAAGACCGAAATCGCACGCCGCCTCGCGAAGCTCGCGGATGCGCCGTTCATCAAGATCGAAGCGACCAAGTTCACTGAAGTCGGCTATGTCGGCCGCGACGTCGACAGCATCGTGCGCGACCTGATCGAGATCTCGGTCAAGCAGACACGCGAATCCGAAATGCGCAAGGTGCGCAGCAAGGCGACCGACCAGGCGGAAGACCGCATCCTCGACATCCTGCTGCCGCAACCGCGCGCGGTGGGCTTCGGCGGCAACGCCGAGCACGCGAACGACGACAACAACGTGACGCGCCAGACGTTCCGCAAGCGCCTGCGCGAAGGCCAGCTCGACGACAAGGAAGTCGAGCTCGATCTCGAGCAGCCGTCGGCCGGCATGGACATCATGGCGCCGCCGGGGATGGAAGAGATGACCGAGCAGATCCGCTCGATGTTCTCGAACCTCGGCAGCGGCAAGAAGCAGCGCCGCAAGGTGAAGATCAAGGAAGCGCTGAAGCTGCTGACCGACGAGGAAGCGGCGAAGATGCTCAACGACGAGGAAGTGAAGACGAAGGCCGTGCAGAACGTCGAGCAGAACGGCATCGTGTTCCTCGACGAGATCGACAAGATCACGTCGCGCAACAACGAAGGCAGCGGCGGCGAAGTGTCGCGCCAGGGCGTGCAGCGCGATCTGCTGCCGCTCGTCGAAGGCACGACGGTCAACACGAAGTACGGGATGGTGAAGACCGATCACATCCTGTTCATCGCGAGCGGCGCGTTCCACCTCGCGAAGCCGAGCGACCTGATTCCGGAACTGCAGGGCCGCTTCCCGATCCGCGTCGAGCTCGACTCGCTGTCGGTGAACGATTTCGAAGCGATCCTCGTCGCGACCGACGCAAGCCTCGTCAAGCAGTACCAGGCGCTGCTCGCGACCGAAGACGTACAGCTCGAATTCGCCGACGACGGCATCCGCCGCCTCGCGGAGATTGCCTATTCGGTCAACGAGAAGACCGAGAACATCGGTGCGCGCCGGCTGTACACGGTGATCGAGAAGCTGCTCGAGGAAGTGTCGTTCTCGGCCGGCAACCACGCCGGCGAGCGCGTGACGATCGACGCGAAGTATGTCGACCGCGCACTCGGCGAAGTGTCGCAGGACGAAGACCTGTCGCGCTACGTGCTGTAACGCGCACGGCGTCGGACGAAAAACGGGCGGCCCCTTTCGTCCGGGGCCGCCCGTTTTCGTTGGCGCTCCGCTTACTGCCGCACCGGCTTCTTCGCGAGCTTGCGCTGCAGCGTGCGGCGGTGCATGTTCAGCGCACGCGCGGTCGCCGAAATATTGTTGTTGTTCTCGGCCAGCACGCGCTGGATGTGCTCCCATTCGAGCCGGTCGACCGACAGCACGACCGGATTCTCGAGCGCTTCGTCGGCCTGCACTTCGGTCGCGTTGGTCTGCAACGCGGCCAGGATCGACTCGATGTTCGCGGGCTTCGCGAGATAGTTGTCGGCGCCTTCCTTCACCGCCTGCACGGCGGTCGCGATGCTCGCGTAGCCGGTCAGCACCAGGATCCGCGCGTCGGGCTGCAGGTCGCACAGCGGCGCGATCAGGCTCAGGCCCGAATCCTCGCCGAGATGCAGGTCGACGGTGATGAACTGGAACTTGCCGCCCGCGGCGAGCCGCAGCGCCGCCTCCTTGTCGTGCGCCTGCTGGACCGCGTAACCGCGCCGCTCGAGGCCGCGCGCGAGCGTGCCCGCGAACACCTCGTTGTCGTCGATCACCAGGAAATTGTTCTCGCTCATGTGGTTTCTCCGTCTACGTGTTGGTTGAGGCGGCCGATGCCGCGACGCGCACGACCGGCAGCCGCAG